>CAYYEC010000093.1:0-3449 GCA_964470745.1 uncultured Eubacteriales bacterium
AGGCAGAACCCTTTGAATTACTAAATAATAAAATAAGCGCTAAAACAATGGACAATAGAAGCGGAGTTGCAGCTTTAGTTGAAACTTTGAAGGAACTAAACAATATTAAGCACTATCATGATATATATGTATCTGCAACAGTTCAGGAAGAGGTTGGTCTTAGAGGTGCAATTACAGCTACATACAATATAAACCCCGATTTAGCAATAGTAATAGATGCCTGTCATGGTGATTTAAGTGATGCACCTAAGGATGGAACCTTTAAGCTGGGAAAAGGTGTTGCAATTGGTATTGGTCCAAACTTACATAAAAATTTGACAAAAAAATTAATTGAATATTCAAAAGAAGAAAACTTTGAATACCAGATTGATGTTGAACCTGGAAATACAGGGACAGAAGCCTGGGCCACACAGATTTCAAAGGAAGGAGTACCAACAATTTTATTATCAATTCCTGTTAGGTATATGCATACAACTGTTGAAACTTTAAGCATTAATGATGTTAAAAACACCGGAAAGTTGTCTGCAAGATTTATATCTAATTTAAATAACTATAATTTCGAAAAACTGGAGGTGTTAAAGTGATTCTAAAAAACTTAACTGAATTATGTGGAGTTTCAGGTAATGAAGATGAGGTTAGAGAATTTATTATAAATGAAATTATAAATGATGCTGATTCAGTCAAAATGGATACTATGGGAAACTTAATTGCTTTTAAAAAGGGGAAGAGTTCAAATTTTAAGGTAATGCTTTCTGCTCACATGGATGAGGTTGGTTTTATGGTTACCGGTTATACTGAAAATGGGTCATTAAAATTTAGTACTGTTGGTGGAATTGACGAAAGAATACTCCCGGGCAAAAGGGTTCTTGTAGGAGATAAAAAATTACCTGGAGTAATTGGCTGTAAGCCGATTCATATGCAAGATAAAGAAGAGAGAGGTAAAAATATTAAAATAAAAAATATGTATATAGACATTGGAGCAAATAATAAAGAGCAAGCTGAAAAAAATGCTCCATTAGGCGAATATATAGCTTTTTATAGTGAATATGTAGAATTTGGAAGTGATTGTATAAAAGCTAAAGCTTTAGATGATAGAGTTGGATGTGTCGCATTAATAGAAAGTTTGAAAGAAAACCATGAATTTGACCTATATTGCTGTTTTACTGTTCAGGAAGAAGTTGGATTGAGAGGGTCTGCTGTTGCTGCAAATATTGTAAAGCCTGATCTGGCATTTGTAATTGAAGGAACTACATGTTCTGATGTGGCAGGTATTAAAGAATACGATTATTCTACAGAATTAGGAAAAGGTGCAGCTCTTACCATTATGGATAGAACTTCATATGCAGACAAAGATTTGGTAAGCTTTATATACAATGCTGCAATTAAGAATAATATAAATGTTCAGTTTAAAAAGACTACATCCGGTGGCAATGATGCAGGTAAAATTCAGCAGTCTAACTCAGGTGTAAAAGTGGCATCTATTTCTGTACCCTGCAGATATATACATTCGCCAGTTTCGGTTATGAGTAAAAAAGATTTTGAAAGTGTTAAAGATGTATTAAAATATACTCTAAAAGAATTAAGTTATAAAGGAGGTAATATAAATGTTTGATTTAGTTAAAAAACTTACAAATGAATTTGGGGTCTCGGGTAATGAAGAAAAAATTCGAGAGGTAATAAAAAATGAAATAAAAGATAAAGTTGATGAAATAAATGTTGATAATCTAGGAAACTTAATTGCCATTAAAAAAGGTAAAGGTAAAAAGATTATGTTAGCTGCACATATGGATGAAATAGGAATCATGGCAACATTTGTTGATGACAAAGGGTTTGTAAGATTTTCAAATATTGGAGGAGTTTTTCCACAATACGCTCTTGGTCAAAGAGTTAGATTTTCTAATGGAGTTATTGGGACTGTTTTTTATGAACAAAAAGTAGAAAATATGAAAAACTTGAAATTATCAAATATGTATATAGATATTGGTGCTAAAAATAAAGAAGATGCTGAGAAAAAAATAAAAATTGGTGATACAGCGTGTTTCGTGGGAGATGCTATAAAGCAGGAAGATATGGTGGTCTCAAAAGCGCTTGATGATAGAAGTGGATGTGCAGTACTTATTGATGTTATAAAAAATTTAACAGAGGTAGAAAATGAACTGTATTTTGTATTCACAGTACAGGAAGAGCTAGGACTTCGAGGAGCAAGAACAGCAGCATTTCAAATTCAGCCAGATATTGCAATTGCAGTAGATATTACTTTAACTGGAGATACGCCAGAATGTGAACCTATGGAAGTAAAATGTGGAGCAGGACCTGCAATCAAGATAAAGGATAATTCAATTATATGTCATCCTTTGGTTAAGCGAATGCTGGAAGATGCAGCTAAAAAATTGAATATCCCGTACCAATATGAGATATTAGATAAAGGAGGAAATGATACAGGAGCGATTCATATAACAGCGGGAGGGATCCCTTCAGGAGTGATTTCAATACCTTGCAGATATGCTCATAGCCCTATAGAAACAGTAAGCTTAAAGGATATGATGCAAGCATCAAAATTACTTTTAGAAGTTTTGAAATAAAAAGGATATATGTTGAAGGTTGTCGAATATTAATATATCAAACTATTGTGAGGTGCATTTTTATGAAGATTACTTTTTTGGGAGCAGCAAAAACTGTAACAGGTTCATGCTATTTTATTGAGGCACAGAACACAAAATTTTTAGTAGACTGTGGTATGTTTCAAGGATATAAGAAAGAAGATGCACTAAATGAGGAACCTTTTCCATTTAATCCTGAAGAAGTGGATTATATTTTACTAACTCATGCGCATATTGACCATAGTGGAAGAATACCTAAAATATACCTGGATGGGTTTCGAGGTGAGGTTATTGCTACAAAGGCTACAGTTGATTTATGCTCCATAATGCTTCCTGATAGTGGTCATATTCAGGAATTTGAAAATGAATGGAAAAATAGAAAAAGAGCTAGAGCAGGTAAGCCCCTCGTAAGCCCACTATATACTTATCAAGATGCAGTCGATTGTATGAAACTATTTAGAAGTGAGAGATATAATCAAATTATCCAACTAAATAATGAAATCAAAATTAAATTTAATGATGCAGGTCATATTTTAGGATCTTCTATTCTTGAATTATGGATAGTTGAAAATGGAGAAGAAACAAAAGTAGTTTTTTCTGGGGATTTAGGTAATAAAGAAGTACCTATTTTAAAAGAGCCTGCAATTATTGAAAGCGCAGACTATTTAATAGTTGAATCTACTTATGGAAATAGACTTCATAAAGAGAACCATAATAAAACTGAGCTTTTTGTAAATATAATTACTGAAACTATTGAAAAGGGTGGAAATGTGATAATTCCTTCCTTCGCAGTGGGAAGAACCCAGGAGATAATTTATGATTTACATAAAGAAAAGGAAAGCTTAGATG
>CAYYEC010000093.1:3459-10518 GCA_964470745.1 uncultured Eubacteriales bacterium
TGCTGAATTTACCTGTATATGTAGATAGTCCTCTTGCAATTTCTGCAACAGAAGTATTTAGAAAAAACCTTGATTGTTTTGATAAGGAGGCAAGAGAATATATAGAAAATGGTGATAATCCATTAGAATTTCCGGGGCTGCAATTTACAAGAACTCCTGATGAGTCAAGAGCATTAAATGAGAAAGATGAGAGTATGATAATAATCTCTGCCAGTGGTATGTGTGAAGCAGGAAGAATTAAGCATCATTTAAAACATAATCTTTGGAAAAAAGAAAATACTATACTATTTGTAGGATACCAGGCTCCAGGCACTTTAGGGAGAAAATTAGTAGAAGGAGCAAAAAAGGTTAAAATATTTGGTGAAGATATATCTGTTAATGCAAGAATTGAAATGATTGATGGCTTTTCCGGTCATGCAGATAAAGACGGCCTAATGGAATGGATTGGTGGATTTAAGCAAAAGCCTAAAAAAATATTTATTGTTCATGGTGAAGAAGATGTAATGAATGAGTTTGCAATAAATATAAATGAAACTTATAGGATTGATACAATGATTCCAAATAGAGGAGAAATTGTTTCAATAAATGATAAGAGAGTTACCAAATTCAGTGATGAAGCCGAACTTAAGTCCAAATTTAAGTGTCTTGTTGTTTTTGAGTTAATGGAGACATTAAAAGAAGAATTTGAAGAAATGACTCATATCTTAAAGGTTGATTTAAAGAATGGTAAAAATGAGAATGAAGTGGAAGAAATGAGATTAAAATTAAAGAAACTTGAAAAGGATATTGTGGATTTACTTAAATAGTATAAAAAAATCTCCATTAACGGAGATTTTTTTATCATTCATTAATTTTTGTTCTAATTAAAAGCATTTTTAAATAAGTTATATATATATGCTGTGATAAAGAATTTTTATTGGGATTTTCGTAGCATATAAACATAGGTTTATGATTTTCGGATTATTAATATAGATGTCGCAAAAAGTAATCCGAAAAGCATGTAATATAACGGTATTTTGGAGGTGCTTTATGATGAAATATGGAGGTCAAAAAATAAATAATCCAATAGATGGACAAATAAATATTAAAAAGATAATAAAAGGGTTAATTTTTTCTTATATTATTACAATACCTATTTTTATAATTTTCGCGTTTATTTTGTCCTACACAAGTTTTCCAGAGAGGTTGATTTCGCCTGTTGTATTAGTAGCATCAATAATTAGTATTATGGCAGGAGGAATAGCAATAACAATAAATATAGAAAATAAAGGTTTTTTAAGTGGTGGAATTTCCGGGTTTATATACATGATTACTTTGTATTTAATTAGCAGTTTGGTATTTAATGATTATACTATAGATAGATATGTAATTACTATGACGCTTATAGGGATTTTTTCGGGCTCAATTGGCGGTATTCTGGGAGTTAATCTTAGGAAAAGTTCGCGTTCAAAATTAAAAGTCAAAAGACGATAAAAAAATGCTTTCCATCAAAGAGTTGTTATGCTATAATATGACATGGAAAAAACATTTGGAGGGGAAGATAATGAAGCATATTAAGACTATAAATGGTTCTAGTTTAAAAGATACTTTAAAAGGTTCAGGCTGTGGAGAATGTCAAACATCATGTCAATCTGCATGTAAGACATCTTGTACAGTAGCAAATCAGCAATGTGAAAAAAGAGCATAATTTGTAAAATTAATTATTACAAAATACATATTAAAGTGGAAGGTGAAAATAGATTTCACTTTCTGCTTTTTTTAATTTCATTTTTAAATATAGGAGAGGTTGAAATAATACAATGATACATAAATTCAGGATGTATGATACAAATATAGTTATGGACATAAACAGTGGAGCTGTTCATCTCTTTGATGACATAGCTTATAATTTATTAGATTTTTATAATGATTCAAATATAGATAAGGAAGCAAGTTTAAAAGCGATTGGAGGAAAGTATTCGGAAGATCAGATTAATAATGCAATTGATGAAATTGAGAGTTTAAAGAAAGATGGATTACTGTTTTCAGAGGATATTTACAAAGAATATTTACCATTATGGGATAAAAAACCTGTAGTAAAGTCACTTTGCCTTCATATAGCCCATGATTGTAATTTAAGATGTAAATACTGTTTTGCTTCCACAGGAGATTATGAAGGGAATAGAACTTTAATGAGCTCTGAAGTAGGTAAAAAAGCTATTGATTTCTTGATTTCACAATCACAAAATAGAAAGAATCTTGAAATAGATTTTTTTGGTGGAGAACCATTGATGAATTTTGAAGTAGTAAAAGAAATTGTTGATTATGCAAGAAGCATTGAAGAAAAATTTAATAAAAATTTTAGATTTACAATAACAACAAATGCATTACTTCTGGATGATGAGAAACTAAATTATATAAATGAAAATATGGGAAATCTTGTACTTAGTATAGATGGAAGAAAAGAAATAAATGATAATATGAGATTAACAGTTAACGGTAAAGGATGCTATGATAATATTTTGCCAAAGATAAAGAATGCTGTAGATTCAAGAAATCAGCAAAACTATTATGCAAGAGGCACTTTTACAAGAGCCAACTTAGATTTTTCCAAAGATGTTTTGCATTTGGCAGATGAAGGGTTTGAGCAAATCTCTGTGGAACCGGTTGTGACTGCTAAGGATTCCGGACTTGATATACGAGAACAGGATCTGGATACTTTGTATAATGAATACGAAAAGCTTGCTTATGAATACGTTAAAAGAAGAAAAGAAGGAAAGTGGTTCAATTTCTTTCATTTTATGATTGATTTAGGACAAGGACCATGTGTGGCTAAGAGATTAAATGGCTGTGGATCAGGACATGAATATCTTGCAATCACACCTGAAGGAGACATATATCCATGCCATCAGTTTGTGGGAAATAAAGAGTTTAAGATGGGAAATGTTTTTAAAGAGGAAATTAATAAAGATATACAAAAAGCATTTAAGGAATCAAATATTTATAAAAAACACGAATGTGTAGATTGCTGGGCAAAATTCTACTGCAGTGGAGGATGTGCTGCAAATGCATATCAATTTAACAATGATATAAATTCACCTTATAAGATTGGATGTGAGCTTGAGAAAAAGAGAGTGGAATGTGCAATTTGGGTGAAGACACAGGAAGTAGAATGAGATTAAGGTTAAGATTAAGATTAAGATTGAGGGAGGTAATGAAGTTTGATAAGAAAATATAAAGGGATTGTACCTAAAATTGATGAGAGCTGTTTTATTGCTGATACAGGTGAAGTTATTGGTGATGTTGAGATTGGGAAAAATTCAAGTGTTTGGTTTAATGCTGTATTAAGAGGAGATATAAATAAAATAATAGTTGGTGAAAATACAAATTTTCAAGAAGGTAGCGTTGTTCATAATACGAGAGAGCTAAAAGCTATTATAGGAAATAATGTAACAGTAGGACATGGTGCTATACTTCACGGCTGTACAATAGGAGATAATTGCTTGATTGGAATGGGCGCAATAGTATTAAATGGCGCTAAAGTGGGAAATAATTGCTTGATCGGAGCTGGAGCAATGGTGACTCCAAATACTGTAATACCTGATGGCTATCTGGTTTTGGGAAGTCCGGCAAAACCTAAAAGACTTTTATCCGAAGATGAAATAAATAGTATGGTAACAAATGTTCTTGAGTATGTTACTCTAAGTAAAGAATATAAGGATGAGGTAATGGGATATAGATAAGAGATAAAAGATAAAAGATAAGAGATGGGGAGATGTGAGTTTGATTACATTAAGTGATATTAAGGAAAGTGAAGAGATTAAGACATTTTTGCAGCTTTCGGAAAAACAAATGAAAGTAAGAGGTTTTACAGAACATTCATTCAGGCATGTTCAATTAGTATCGAATATTGCTGGTAAAATACTTGAAGACCTTGAATTTTCTCAACGAGAAGTAGAATTAGCCAAAATTGCAGGCTATCTTCACGATATAGGGAATGCTGTGAATAGAGTTGACCATGCTCATACAGGAGCAATGTTAGCATATAACATACTGACTAAAATGGGCATGAATTATGAAGAGTCCGCTGAAATTATGCTGGCTATAGGAAATCATGATGAAAACTCAGGTACTGCTGTAAGTAATATTTCAGCTGCATTAATTCTAGCGGACAAGTCTGATGTACATAGGACAAGGGTAAGAAATACTGATATTTCTACATTTGATATCCATGATAGAGTAAATTATGCAGTTGAAAATTCTGAAATCAGTGTAAGCAGAAATGAGAAGACGGCATTATTAAAATTGACCATTGATACAAAAATATGTCCTGTAATAGATTATTTTGAAATATTTTTGGCAAGAATGACAATGAACAGAAGAGCAGCAGATTTTTTAAATTTAACATTTCAGTTAATAATAAATGAAAGCAGATTATTGTAAGTATATGTTGGAAATATACACCTGTAAATATTTACTCATAAGAGGTATAAACTATTGACTATAGTTAATCATAAATGTATAATAGCTAGAGTGAATATATATAACGCTACTCAAATATTTTACATAATTTTTACTTTGCTTTTGCGTTATATAGCTTTGGGAAAATGATTTCGTACTTATTTTATTTAAAGAATGTAAAGGATTAAGTGCGAAATATATAGTTTGCGAAGTTGCATATAAATGCATGTTAAGACTATAGAGTAGTATTTCTAAAGTCTTGGAAGTGTATTTTATTAATTTACTAAGCATAGTTTAATAGGCAAAATAATCTGATATTATTGCATTGCTGAAAATAATAGGTTTTTGTGTAGTTTTGGCAAAATACACAGCAAAAGCCCCTATGTTATGTATAAATATGTAACAGCGCGAAACCTTAGTAGTCTACAAGTTAAACCAAAAAGGGGGAATCTCAGACATGAGACAGAATAACGGGGTTAAATTTATTGTATTAATTGCAATAATTGCGATTTTAACCTATATTGCAGCGTTTGGAGCAACAATTGGTAATTACCACATTTCAGGAGCAAAAGACATTAGAACGGGTATTGATATTCGAGGTGGTGTGAGTGCAATACTTTACGCGGATACTGAAAATCCATCAGATGATGATTTGGAAACGGCGAAGCAAATTATAGAAAAGAGACTGGATAATCAAGGTATATATGATAGAGTTGTTACTATTGAAACTGTTAACAAACGCATACTTTTAGAAATTCCTTGGGCAAAAGATGAAAAGGATTTCAATCCACAGAAAGCGATTAACGAAATTGGAAAAACTGCTTTATTGACTTTCCAGGAGGTTGATGAAAGCAAAAAAGACGAATTGGGAAGATATTCACCCACTGGTAAAATTATACTGGAAGGAACTGATGTGGTTGACACTGGAGTTGTTACAAACCAGGATGGTTCAATAGACGTATCTTTGGAATTAAGCAAAGATGGAGCAGAAAAATTTGCTGAAGGAACAGGCAGGCTTATAGGAAAGCCAATTGCAATATTCATGGATAATCAGTTAATATCCGCTCCAAATGTGCAATCTAAAATAACTGGTGGACATGCTGTAATAACCGGGCAAAGAACTGCTGAGGAGGCTGGAGCATTAGCTGCAATAATCAAATCAGGTGCTTTACCTTTTAAGCTTGTTGCAAATGGAGTAACATCAGTAAGCCCAAATCTTGGTAAAGGTGCATTAGATGTAACAGTAAATGCTGGATTTATTGCATTTATAATAGTATGTCTGTTTATGATTATATATTATAGATTGCCTGGAGTATTAGCAAATATTGCATTATTAGGACTTGTTGTTATACAGCTTTTATTTATTTCATGGTTTGGTATTTCAATGACTTTACCGGGAATCGCAGGAATAATCCTTTCCTTTGGTATGGGTGTTGATGCAAATATAATTATCTTTGAAAGAATTAGAGAAGAATTAAGAAGTGGAAAAACATTACGTGCTTCTATTGATGTTGGATTTAAAAGAGCATTTACAGCTGTATTTGATGCAAATGTAACAACTTTGATATCTGCAGCTATACTTTATATGCTTGGTTCAGGTCCAATTAGAGGATTTGCTATTACTCTTGGTCTTGGAGTTTTATTAAGCTTCTTTACAGCAATTACAGCTTCAAGAATTTTATTGAAATCTGTAGCCGATGTTGATATTGCAAAACATAAATGGCTATATGGGGCATAAGGGGGACGTAAAAATGATTGATTTAATGAGTAAAAAGAAATATTTCTTTGCAGTTTCGATTTTATTAATCCTGGCTGGAATAATCGGCTTAATTGTAAATGGTTTGCAGCTTGATATCCAGTTTAAAGGTGGTACAAGATTAGAAATCGAAATGAATGATGCGAATATTGATACGAATAAAGCTACACAGTTAGTAAGAGATACTGTAAATAAGATTGCTTCTACACAGGTTTCTCAAACTTATAATGCTGAGGATACAGCTAATAGTATTAATTTGCTTGTAGTTAATGTTGCTGACACATTAACAGCTGATGAATTAAATCTTGTTGATGAAACCATAAGAAAAGAATTTAATGTTAAAGAAGATGCTGAAATGCAAGTTTTAAGTGTTCAACCTTTTATAGGAAAAGAGCTTAGAGATAAAGGTATTCAAGCAGCTCTTTTAGCGTCAATTTTAATCGTAATATATGTTGCTTGGAGATTTAGTGTAATGTCCGGTTTGTCAGCAGGATTAATGGCTGTTGTTGCTTTAATACATGATGTTTTGATTATGTTTTCAATGTATACTATTTTTATGATTCCAATCAACGATTCATTTATAGCGGCTGTTTTGACGATTCTAGGGTATTCTATGAATGATACGATTATTATATATGATAGAATTAGAGAAAATAGTACTTTGATGAGAAAAGTACCTCTTGATGAATTAGTTAATAGGAGTATAATGCAGACAATTGCCAGGTCAATAAATACTGTTTTTACAACTTTAGTTTGTATTTTAACTTTATTTATATTTGCATCAATTAACAATATAGCATCTATTAAAGAATTTAGTTTACCGCTAATTGTGGGACTAACAAGTGGAGCTTATTCATCTATAT
>CAYYEC010000094.1:0-5195 GCA_964470745.1 uncultured Eubacteriales bacterium
ATATCATAGTGTACACCTTCAACTCCCCAATGTGTTAATATTTGAGCTTCTTCACAATGCATCCAATCAAGGAATTTGAATGCTCTCTCAACATCTTTACATTTCTTAGTGATTGAAATTCCCCATCCACCAACATAACCGGTGGACATGAATTCCGCGTTTTTGATACTTTCATCCATTGTCAATGGGTAGTATCCATACATTCTATCAAGCTTTCCTGCCTGTTGTAATGCAGCCACAGGCTCTAGAATTTCCCATCTTGCATCTGATAAAGCTAAAATTCTTCCTGATGATATTTTAGCTTTATACTGGTCATACTTCTGTACGAAACTTTCAGGATCTAGTAATCCAATATTGCTCATGTGGTTTAGCCATCTGAAATATTCTTTTTCTTCCGGTCTTAATAAGTGACGAATAACACTTAAATTACTTTGGTCAACATACCATTCTCCATCGTCAGAACCACCAGTCGCAAAACATGCAGGATTTGAAACTGTAATTAAAAATCTCCAATCATCTGCAAGTAATGATAAACCTATTGTATCTTGACCATCTATAGTAGGATATTTTTCTTTATATGTTTTTATAGCATTTTCAAAGTCTTCTAATGTCTTCATTTTAGGATATCCTAATTCCTTAACAACTGCGTGCTGTAATTGGAATCCGGCATTTGGCTCCATGTTCTCATTGGCAAATTCTTTTCCACCGAGGAAATATATACTTTTGTCCTCCATGCCATATTGGAGCCTCTTAATCTGATCTCCATAGAACTTTTTGATATTGTCACCATTTTTCTCAATCATATCATCTAGTTTATACAAAGCATCAACATCTTTAAGAATTCTAGTATTACCTTTAGCATATACTAAATCCGGGTATCCACCGCTAGCTGCCATTAAAGAAAGCTTTTGTTTTTCATCTCCACTAACAAGATACTCAATTTGCAGTGTTACGCCGGTTCTTTTTGTAATTTCTTTAGCTACTGGACTTTCAAAATTATCTGCATAAGGATTTACCTCTCCAAGAAACATTGTAAATGTTATCGGTTTTCGATCATCTTTATTAGATGAGTCAGTATTTGAAGGTATAGTACTATTATCACTTAAAGTTTTGCTGGAATTACTGCACCCTGCAAACAATACAAAAACCATTAATACAGAAATTAATAAGCTTAGTACTCTTTTCATGAAACATCCTCCTCTAAAATAAATATTTATGAAACGGATTTATCCGTTAACACCTATTATATTTTGTTAATTTTACATGAGTTAATATATCTTCACTCTAAATTTTACTACATATCTTATTGTAAAAATTATATGATTATGATTTTACTCCACCTAAAGTAAGTCCTTTAATAAAATATTTTTGTACAAAAGGATATACAAACAATATAGGAAGAGTTGCGACAATAGTCATTGCCATTCTTACAGATTCCGGTGATATAGTTAAAGGCCTACTGGAATCCAATCCTCTGAATGAATCCTGATTTGATGCCTGCGAATTCGCTAAAATTTTTTGAAGTTCAAATTGCAAGGTAGTAAGCTTTTTATTGGATCCACAATAAAGTAAAGTGTCAAACCATGAATTCCATTGTCCAACAGCAATAAACAGTGATATTGTTGCAATAACGGGGGTACATAATGGAAAAATAATTCTAAAAAATATCATAAAATCATTAGCTCCATCTAATTTTGCAGACTCTTGAAGCTCAAAAGGCAGTCCATCAATGAATGATCTCAATACAATAACATTAAAAACACTAATAAGAGTGGGCATAATATAAACCATAAAGTTATTCATAAGTCCTACTTGTCTAGAGAGCATATAATCAGGAATCAATCCCCCACTTACATACATTGTGATAACAAATAATGTTGTTACAGATTTTCTAGCAAAAAAATCTTCTCTGCTTATTACAAATGCCAACATAGCAGTACTTATAATGCCGGTAAATGTACCCACAATAGTTCGAAGCCCTGAAATGGTGACAGCTGTTGTTAAACTACCAAAACTGAATATTTCTTTATAGTTATTAAGTGTAAACATCCTCGGGATTATTGTTATACCGCCCCTAACTGTATCTAGAGAATCATTTAGAGATATTGCAAGAACATTCAAAAACGGATAAAGTGTAATGATTCCTAATACTAACATAAATAAATAATTTATTCCATCAAATAATCTATTTCCAACAGATTGTTTTCTCAAAATTATCTCCCTCCGTATACCTATATCTAGACTACTTTAACACCCACAGTCTTTTTACTCACCCAGTTTGCTGTAAATATTAGAATTATACCTATTACAGATTTAAATATACCTGCAGCAGTACCTAATGCATATCTCCCCAGATTTACTCCATAATCAAGAATATACAAATCAAGAACATCTGAGTAATCTCTAACAAGAGAATTCCTCATAAGATACTGTTTCTCAAATCCTATATTGATTAGATTTCCTAAACTCATTATTAATATAACTATTACAGTTGGCATTATACCTGGAATTGTTATATGCCATATCTTTCTAAAGCGCCCGGCTCCATCTACTTCAACTGCCTCATATAGCTCTTTAGAAATACCTGCTATAGAAGCAATAAAAATAATTGAATTCCAACCTATTTCTTTCCATACATCTACGATTGTAACTATTCCCCAGAAATATTCAGGTTTTGCCATAAATTGAACCGGTTTGTCAATTAAATGAAGATTTACAAGAAAATCATTAACTACTCCTCCGTCTGTAGAAAGCATTTTATTAAAAAGACTTGCTACAATAACCCAGGATACAAAGTGTGGTAAATATGAAATTGTCTGAATGGTTTTTTTAAAGGCCATATTCTTTATTTCATTAAGCAAAATAGCTAATATTATTGGGAGAGTAAACCCAAAAATCAGTGAAAGTAAACTCATGGCCAAAGTATTTCTCATAGCTATAAGAAATTGGGGATCCTGAAACATAACAATAAAGTATTTAAATCCTATCCACTTCTGCGCAAAGAAAGCCTTCCCGGGCTTATATTCTTGAAAAGCCATTGTCCACCCCCATAGGGGTATGTATTTAAATATAAACAACCATACAATAAAGGGTAATGACATTAATATAAGATATTTCTGTTTTAAAATTGTCTTGAGTCTTTTTTTATTATTTAAACTGATGGTTTTTACATTCTTTGTTTCACTTAGCTGCATTGGTAATACCTCCATCTTATATATAACGCGAAAAGTCCTTTACATTTCCATTAAAATTTTTCGTTATATTTCCTTTGAAACTCATAGAACATGAAAATAACATTATTTATCCATGTAATTTACTTTTCGTGTTCTATATAGGTGCCGTAATTTTTTACTTACTCTTTTCCTCTTTATATTTAACAATAGATACTTACGAAAGTTCAAATTTATAGAGTAGGTTATTATTTAGCAGGCTCCTAGAATTAACAAAAACTACAATTATAATATAACATTGATATACTTTAATTAATACCGTAAATTTTACAGTAATTTCCCTGTAAAAATTTTAGATTTTTAAATACTGTTTTTACATTTTTCTTTATATTCAGATGGAGATATACCTTCATATTTCTTAAACTTTTTATAAAAGTAGTCAATATCTTTATACCCTGATTTTTCTGCTGCATTAGAAACTTTTTCTCCATCCTTTAGAAATTCCTTGGCTTTTTTGATTCTTACCAAATCAAGATATTTGTTAAATGGCATTCCAGAATAACTTTTAAAAAGGGTACCCAGATAAGCACTATTATAATTAAATAGGGATGCTAATGTCTCAAGCTTAATATTTTTGTTAAAATTTCTATCAATATAATCCAATATTTTTTGAAGATAATTTGATGGCCTTTGTTTTAAAAGCTCATCTGAAATGCATGTAATAGTATATTTTATAAAACCATGCAGCTCCTGTAGACTGCTTGCTTTACAAATTCCATCCAATGTCCTGTTTAGATCTAAATTGTTATCTCCTAAAAACATATCTCCAACTTTAATTTTATTTACCAGTGCAGTATACAGATTAGTATAATTTACTTTTATGGCTTCTTCAGAGTATTCATTAATTATAAACTGATATCTTAATTCTTCAAGTAAATCATTTATATAATCCATGTTGTTTACATCTACTGCATTATACAAATTATTAAGCATGCCCTCCAAACTAAAGCTATTATTTATAGCTTTGTCTTGAAACTTCAAAGGATTTTCTCCGGATAAATCCATGATAATTTTCTTATGCCCATATATAAACTTTTTTTCCATCAGCTCATATGCATTGTTATAAGATTTAAAAACGTCAATTACATTTGCAACATGTACCCCTAAAGATATAATACAATCTACTCCACATTTTTCTATTATTATTTTTTTGAGGTGAGTTAATACACGTAGATGTGATTTGAGGTACACATCTTTGAAAAGTATTCCTATAAACTTTTCAATATTAAAAACAAATCCATAATTATTCTCCGAAATAAAATTTTCCACTTCTCTTTTTACATTATATTTTAAAGATATAGAATTATTTTGAATATTATTTAGATCTATTAATATTACCTGATAGTTCTTCCATGGAAAATTGAAACCGTAAAGCTTATTGTATTTTTCTGTTAGCTTTATATCAAATTGACCATGAACAAGATTCTCTAAAATTTTATCTTTTGAAAGAGAGATACTTTCATCTATAAACTCTTGTGTTTTGTTTTCGTGCATTATGGCTTCATGTGTATTGCATACTTTTTCAACAAGTTCATTTTGCTCAATAGGCTTAAGTACATAGGACTCTATACCTAATTCAACAGCTTTTTGAGCATATTTAAAGTCAGAATAAGCAGTTAAGAAAATTATTTTACAATAATTTTCTTGCTTTCTCAATTCCTCTACCATTTTCAAACCATCCATAACGGGCATTTTAATGTCAACAATAGCTAAATCTGGATCTAGGTCAAGTATTTTCTGCAAACCATCCTGCCCATTTACTGCTTCCCCACAAACACTAAAGCCATACTTTTCCCAATTTATAATAGATTTTATCCCTTCCCTTATAATAGGCTCATCATCAATAATCAGTACTTTCAGCATAATATCACCCTGTCCCTGGTAAAATTATTTCTATCTTCGTTCCCATATTTTCTTTGCTATATATATTAAGACCATATTTATCACCATAATATAACTTAATTC
>CAYYEC010000094.1:5205-10493 GCA_964470745.1 uncultured Eubacteriales bacterium
TCTTCTACCTGGTACATCTTCAGTTTCTTCCAAGGTATTTTGAACATATTCCAATCTTTCAGGAGTCATTCCAACTCCGTTATCTTCAATTATAATTTTAAGTATATCAAAATTCTTTAAAAGTACGACCTTAACGTTGCCTATTCCAGACTTATTCTCAAGTCCATGAACAATGGAGTTCTCAATAATAGGCTGAATAATTAATGGAAGTATTTTGCAATCAGTTATATCAAAATCATTGATTATTTCATATGTAATCCTATCACCGTATCTGAATTTTTGTATTTCTAAATAGCTTTTTACCATATCTATTTCAGATTCAAGAGATACAAATTTATTTCCTACTTCGAGATTTCTTCTCATTAACTTGCCAAGCATCTTTACTATTTCAGCCAGCTCATGTTCACCTTTACAGTGAGCTCTCATTCTTATTGTTTCTAAGACATTAAAAAGAAAATGAGGATTGATTTGATTTGCAAGCATCTTAAGCTTTATTTCTCTTTGATGTATGGTAAGCTGTTTTTTCTGCAGGTTGGCCTCATATACTTCATGAACAAGTTGATTGATACTCTTAACCATTATATCTAAATCCTTTGATAACTGCCCGATTTCATCCTCACCTTCAATAATTGGGGTAAAATCAAAGTTTCCTGATGCTACCTTATGCATATAATTACCAAGGCTTTTTATCCTCTTGCTTATAGCGTTTGAAAAGATTAATATAAGTACCAGCGCCAATAAAAGGCTGGCAGACATTATTAAGAATCCTAGATGGGTTGCTTTTGCACTTTCTCCCTCTATACTTTGAACAGGAAATAAGGATACAATTCTAAAATCTCCATTATGAGTTGTTGGTTTAAATGTTTTAAGTATAACCTTAGAAAGCTGATTATTATAGTTTATTTCATGTATACCCATATCCATATCAAGAAGATAGGAAAGTCCAACCTCATCAACTTTCTTGCTGATCATATCAGGGTTCTTGGCAACTATTATATATCCGTCATCACTAATTATCATTATGTCATAAGGTTCATTTTTAAGAATAGAATAAAGATAATTTCTTTTAACACCTATGGTCAGCACACCTATAGTTTCACCCGCAGTATTTTTTTTAATACAGCTGATTAGAGAAAGGAGATAATCTCCCTTGTTTTTATTATAAATATATTGCCAATACATTTGTTTATTATTCTGAAGAGTCTTTTGAAACCAGGGAATATCAGAAATCTCTTTTGTTATTTTTACTAACTGCCCACTATCAAGAATAGTTTTATTATAGGAATAGAAGGTTATATCTTCAATTTCTCTATATAGTGTCAGATAAGAATCAAAGTTGCTATAACTTGAATATGCATTTACTATATCCAATGTTGAAATATAGTTTTTTGACATAAGTTCTTCAAAATTTGTATCAAAATTTGTTCTAGTTGAAATATCCATTGGAATCTTCATAATTTCATTAATCCTATTGTTAAGTCGATCCACATTTATTGATGCTTCATTGATTGCTCTTTCCATAGCCATTTGCTTCATGCTTTCTGTTAGTATTAACCCAACTAAAAGAACAGGTAAAAAAACTACTGCAATATAGGATATAAGCAGCTTATTTCTAGTATTTAGGTTATTGAATTGTTGTAGTATGTTTAATTTTTTCATTTCATCTTATCCTATATATTCCGAATAATCTATATATACAGATTCACCATAAACAATTATATCACTTAAAAAATATTTGTTGCAAGTAAATAACACTAGTTATTTTTACCAAATATCACATAAATTATCAGAATAATTGCAATCCCGGCACCCACAAGAAGTAATACTTTTATAGGACTTATAGGCGACTGTCCACTCACCTTACCAGTTTGGCCATTAATCATGAATTTGTAAATTTTATTTTTATAGGTATAAGCTGATAACCAGATAGGAAGTAGCAAATGCTTATATTTAATGTCGTTATAATCTGTATTTATTCTAAGATTTCTTACTTCATCAGCATTAATCTTTCGTATTACACCTTGACGAATTCCGCTGTTAATTTCATCCTTTGCAATATTCCATCCTTTTTTCAAATCTATACTATACCTTTCAGCATAAAAACCTGATAGATACTCTGACTTGTAACCCTCAAGCTCTTTTAAATTAAAGGGCTCTATTTTGGATATTATCTTTTTATCAACCTGTTTTGAAGCATTTACCAAGATATCATCAAAGAATTTAGAGTAAATACCACTTGTAGGCCACCATCTTGTGTGCCTGACCTGGCGAGTTTTTGTGACAGTCTTTCCATTTTCCTGTGTAGTATAAGACTCTGTCACGTAATAGTGTGTTCCACCCTCACCTTTGTATGTTGAAAGTGTATTGGAATCATATGTCCAAAATGGCACATACACCCCCTTTAAACGCTGTGTTGAACAGCTATTTTTAAGTGCTTTTGGTACAAAAAATTTCTTTTTTATCCAATTGCTAAAATATTCTACAGCCTTTTTATCACTTATTTTAAACGGTATAATTGATTCCGGTGCAATCCCTGCTGATTTATTATTCTTAGCAACATGAGAAGATCCACAAAAAGCACAAAATTCTGCAGTACTAAAAGTGTCTAGAACTGTTTCCGCTCCACAGTTCTCACACTTTATAACACTGGTTTCCTGACCCCAATTTGATTCTTGTTCTTCCTGTACGTTATTAAAGTCATACTCTCTTATTTCATCTTCATTACTTTCAATTACCATTCTATTTCCACAATAAGAACAAGAGAGTGCATTACTTTCAGGATCAAAGGTCATATTACCTCCACAACTCCCGCATGGAAATGTATCTGTCTCCTTTTGGCTTACTTTTTCCTCTTCTCTTAGTACTTTCTCCATCATATTACACCTCTCAATTTATACTTTTGTACCGCATTCCGGACAGAATTTAGCTCCATTTTCAAGCTGTTTTCCACAGCCAGAGCATTTTATTTCTATAATTTGAGCTGCTCCACATTGAGGACAGAACTTAGAACCATTCTCTAGCTGTGACTCACATTTTACACATTTAACTTTTTGTACTTCTAAAGACTGTCCACATGAACTACAAAATCTATGTCCTTCAGGAACCCTACCATTACATTTTGGACATACTGAAAAAGTCTCTTGATTGGTTAGAGGTGCAGACTGCTGGTTAAATCCTTTCATAGCTTCACCCATCATGTTCCCCATAGCCGCTCCTGCCCCCAAGCCAACACCAGCTCCGGCAAAAGGATTGCCTTCGTTTTTAGCAGCGTCTCTTATAGCTTCTGCTGTCTGATACTGAGCGTATTGCTGCATATTACCCAGGACACCCATAGAAGTCCTCTTATCTAAAACTTTTTCCACTTCCTCGGGTAAAGATATATTCTCTATAAAAAATGATACAAGCTGAAATCCAAGTACTTCAAAACGAGGCTGCAGCTTTATTAAAGCCTGTTCTCCAAACTCATCATAATATTGTGCAAGGTCAAGTGCAGGAGTTTTAGCCTCACCAAGCATATCAGTCAATCCAGATACGATTGAACGCTTTAATTGGCCTGTAATGCTTTCTGTATCGAAAAGGTGGTTTGTGGCGAATACTTCTTTCATAAACTTTGTTGGGTCACTTACTCTAAATGAGTAAATCCCAAAAGCACGTAATCGCAGCATTCCAAACTCTGCATCCCGCATCATAATAGGATTGACAGTTCCCCACTTTTGATTTGTAAATTGCTTTGTATTTACAAAGTATACCTCTGCCTTAAATGGTGAATTAAATCCATATTGCCATGATTTTAATTTTGTAAGAATAGGCATATTCTTCGTTGAAAGCTCATAAAACCCAGGTTGAAAAACATCTGCAATTACTCCTTCATTTACAAATATTGCAGCCTGTGATTCTCTTACAGTAAGTTTTGCCCCCATTTTTATTTCCTTATTTTGTACTGGAAAACGATATGCCATCGTATCATTAGTATTATCTGTCCACTCGATAACTTCAATAAATTGACTCTTAATAAAATCAAATAAACCCATTTCAACCACCTCATTATTTTTAAATAGAAAAAATGCTCCTAAAATATTTTTATTCTATATTTTTTGCAATAAACACTTTATATTTCCTCCATGTAATTTCTTTTATGCAACATATATAAAATAATTCGCTTTAATATTACAATTATATATTAAATTCCACATATTTCAACCTAAGTAATTCAATATGTAATAATTTCTTAATTTATGCAAGCTATATATGTTGCATTTTAGATTCGTAAATTAAATATGATGCGCACTTGTCTGAATCAGGATTTACAGGATTAACGGATTTATTGATTATTTATGGAATTGCAAAATATTCTATAAGTTCTTTTAGCTATACATATCTTTAATTAATGAAAATATAATGATATGATATTTTTATAAAGAATTTTATTAGTGAGAGATGATAAATATGGGTAAAGTTGTGAATTTTAAGGATATTACCAATTGGGTAGAAATTTTTGATATGACCTATGAATATCTTTCTTTTCTTTTAGAAGTTAAGAGAATAACCTCAAAACTTATTATAAAAATACCCTATGACATTTTAAAAAATGCAGGCTACAGTTATACACTTGAGGAAGTGAGAAAACAGTACTATCATACTATCGGCTGATTAACCTTTGTTTCTTTCATATATTATCCTTAAACCTTCAAGAGTTAATAATCTATTTATTTCATTTATTGTTTCTGATTCAGTAGAAATCAACCTAGCTAAGCCCCCGGTTGCTATTACTTTGATATTATCTTCCTTCATTTCACTCTTCATTTTTCTCACAATATAATCAACCTGGCCTACATATCCATAGATTATTCCTGACTGCATACTTACAACTGTATTTTTTCCAATAACATTTTTAGGTTTTGTCAGTTCAATCCTGGGAAGCTTTGCTGCCTTTTGAAAAAGTGCTTCAGCTGATATTTTTATGCCCGGGCATATTACTCCACCTAAATAATCTCCTGCCGATGAAATCGAGCAGAAAGTGGTAGCTGTACCGAAGTCTACAATTATTAATGGACCTTTATATATTTCATATGCTGCTATAGCATTTACAATCCTATCTGCCCCCACTTCTCTAGGATTTTCTATCTTTATATTCATCCCGGTTTTAATCCCGGGTCCAACAATCATTGGCTCAACTTTAACATATTTATGTATGGCATGCTCCAATGAATACATAATCGGAGGGACAACAGATGATATAATCACCGCTTCAATCTTTTTGATATCTAAATTTTCGTGATTGAATAAGC
>CAYYEC010000095.1:0-10458 GCA_964470745.1 uncultured Eubacteriales bacterium
AGACATAACCGTATATAAAGGAAAAAACATTTGTCCTGAATGTTTAAAAGAATTAAAGAAATAATTTGATTTATCTTACATATTAATATTTATTTTATTTTTAATTTTAGGGGAGGAGTGAAAATTTCGCTCCTTTTTTATTTCCGACCATAATTAACAGGATTATATGTTACTACTCAACCATTGACAAAATTACCATATAGATTTTCGGTAACGTTTGATTGATGCAAGTTTCAAACTTTGGAAAGAACCACTTTTTTCTTGACATTAACAGTATTGAGTTATAAAATATTTATTGCAACTTACATGGTAGTATTTTTCAGCATTTTCAACGAAAAAACATGTACAAAGCAAAAAACATAATAATGAATTCTATTAAAACTTTTCGGAATAAATGCTATTATAATACCGTATTCATCTAGAGTATAGATTAAAATAAAAGTTTTAAATTACACTGATATTAGTAAACACAAATTTTGTAAAGGAGAAATATAGTGAATATGCGTAGTAAGCAATTACCAATAGCAAAAACTCCAATTATAGGCTTACAACATTTAGCTTATCCTTTATGTATTGCTATGAATGATGAGTCTTGTCAATCATGGTATATGAATGATTATGTCCAATTGGAATGGGATGAAAATTTCTTATCCCACTTTACTTTTTCTAATAAAATTATGTTCCATAATTCATTTTTTTCACCATGTTTTGAAATTAACATAATAAGTAAAGATGTTTTGCTTCAAAATAATGTAGATATTACTGATTTTATTATAAACTCAATTAACAATAATTGGTATTTTTATTCGACTTTTGATGAATATTATGTACCAAGGAGAGGTAATTATAAAAAATACAATTTCAAGCATGATTTTTTGCTCTATGGATATAATGTAGAAAATGCTGAGTTTAATATACTAGGATTTACCGATAAAGAAGTATTCGAATCTTCAAGTATTAGCTTTTTTCAGTTCACAGAAGCGTTTTCTTCAAATTGTAGTGGGAAATTTGAAGATTATGATAATATTGTGTTGCTTAGAAAAAAAGATAAGGTTAAATATCAATTTGATGTAGACTATTTAATTTTATTGCTTTCTAATTATGTACATTCATCTAATCAGTTTGATAAAATTAGTAATTTTTATGATCCAACTAAAAAAAGAGTATACGGAATATCACTTTACGATAAACTCATAAATTATTTTTCACCACAAAACATTGAAGTACTCAGTATAGATATTAGACCTCTTCACATATTATGGGAGCATAAAGTCTTTATGAACATGCGTATAGACTTTTTAATTGAGCATGGGTATTTAAAGAACTGCGATTCTATTAAAAGCAATTATAAAACAATAGAACACATGGCATTTTTAACAAGAAACTTACAATTTAAGTTTCTTGTTTCAAAAGACATAAGTATATTACGTAGAATAAATTCGAATTTGGAAGACATTAAAAAATTAGAGCTAATAACCATTGAATTGATGATAGAAGAGTTATTAAAATATAGGCATTAGAGTTTTATATATCGTATCAGTATGAGAAGTAGCAACAACACCTGTAGAGCTTGTGGATAACTCGGTTTTTGAGTTATCCACAATTCCACAGGTACTATTTTTAATTAGAGCTATTTAATAATAAAAAACTTACACAGTTTCCTTGACAAACCCTTTCAAACTAATCCAAAGTAGCGCTATAGACTTCTCTTTTACTTATTCCTCTGTCAATAGCGACTTTTTTCATAGCTTCTTTTTTATCCAATCCTTGATCTATGTACATTTGAAGATGCTCAACAATGCTAATTTGCTCCCATACTTTATGGTTCTCATTTTTTAACTGGTCTTGGTTAGCTCCCTCAATAATAAGCACAAATTCACCCTTTGGTTTTTCAATTTCATAAAAAGATATTGCACTTGATACGGTTTGTCTTTTTACTTCTTCAAATTTTTTTGTTAATTCCCTTGCAGTTGCAATTTTCCTATCTCCCAGAACCTCAAATATATCTTTAAGAGTATATAATAATTTATGGGGTGCTTCATACAAAATTATTGTCCTTACTTCTTCCTTTAAAAACGCCATTCGTTCCTTTCTTTGACGTTTATTCATTGGAAGAAATCCTTCAAATACAAATCTACTTGTAGACAGACCGGATAATACTAGTGCTGTAGTTGCTGCTACTGCCCCTGGTATCATAGTTACACTAATCCCGTTTTCAATAGCTTGTTTTACTATGTCTTCACCTGGGTCTGAAATGCCAGGGCTTCCTGCATCAGAAACCAATGCTATATTCTTCCCTTCCTGTAAAGCCTTAATTAGAATATCACCCTTTACAACTTTATTATGCTCAAAATAACTGGTCATTGGCTTTTTAATGCCTAAATGATTTAATAATTTAATTGTCTGTCTGGTATCCTCTGCTGCTATTATATCAACTTCATTTAATACCCTTACAGCTCTATATGTAATATCTTCTAGATTTCCAATGGGTGTTGCTACAAGATATAAAGTACCATATTCACTCAAATTTTTCATCCTTTCAAACTAAAAAACACCTCTGTTATAAATCAAATCAATTTCTTTAGAGTAATTTCCACTTTCATCATACACATATAACGGTTTCATCATCTTTAATTCCGGGTTTCCATATTTAATACCTTTAATTAATACCATATTTGGCTCTTTATTAGGTTTTGGATAAACAAATCTTAAATATTTGGGTTCAATTCTGTACTGTCTCATTAATGTCAATATATCAACTAATCTATGTGGTCTATGAACCATATTTAATGTTCCATAATGATTTAATAATTGGCTGCTAACAGAAATAATATCTTCCAAGTTACATAATAACTCATGTCTGGAAATAGCCTTATAATCAGTTGGATTTACAAGACCTGCACCTTTATTCATGTATGGAGGATTGGTTACTACTAAATCAAATTGAGATTTACCAAAAAAATCAACACTTTTTTTTAAATCCATTTCATGGATTTTTACTTTACTTTCCAACTCATTAAGCATAACACTTCTTGCGGCCATCTCAGCCATATCTTTTTGTATCTCAATTCCATGTATAAACTTAGCATTAGTCTTTCCAGCCAACAAAATAGGAATTATGCCTGTCCCTGTACCTAAATCAACTACGTTAGCTCCATTTTTTACTTCGGCGAAGTTAGCTAGAAGCACCGCATCTACTCCAAAGCAAAAACCATCTTTTTTTTGAATCACTTTTAATCCTTTTAATTGTAAATCATCAATTCTCTCATTTTCAAGTATATTAGTATTCAAAATAACCCCCGGTTAATAATTATCAATTGATAATTTCAGCATATAAATAAGGGGTCAAGATGAATAATTAAATTCTATCTTGATCCCCTATCTATTTATTAATTATTCCAAATTATTTTTGGTTTGGAGCATCTACAGGACAAACATTTGCGCAAGCTCCACATTCAATGCAAGCATCTTCATCGATAACATAAATGCTATCTCCAGCAGATATACAAGAAACTGGACATTCTGATTCACATGCTCCGCAGCTAATACAATCATCATTAATTACATATGCCATTTCAAAACACCTCCATTAGTAAATAAAGTTATTATATGTAAGTCATATGTTTTGCAATAAGCCATAAGCCTACATATTAATTTGATATACTGCAAAATCATATACCTTATCTCATTGAATAATACATTAACAGTATAAGCTGTATGTACATCCAATATACATAACTGACTTTATTATTCTACCACTAAAAACAGAGATTGAAAACAAATTTTTTTAAAAGTTTGTATAAAAATATATAAATTTCTCTCTTCTACATAGTACTATATAGAATGGCTTCAATGGGTAAAACTTCCTTCCATCATACATATTCTAATGTAAATCTCTTAATCTTCAAGACTTTTGAGGTTTTCTATATCTTCGTCTCCATCACTTGATTTCTGCCCGTCTTTTATAACTTTTATTTCACTGATAGGATACACCTTCAAATCTGTTTCATTTCCTTTATCCAATTTAACTTTTACCAATTCTTTTAACAAACTAACAGAAATTACGACACCTTGCCCTTCAGGAGTTTCTACAATTGCTTCTTCTTTTGGCACTCTTTGAAGAATCTCTTCGTATGCTTCCTGTTCATATTTTAAACAACACATTAATCTACCACATGCTCCAGAAATCTTTGTTGGATTCAATGATAAGCCCTGCTCTTTCGCCATTTTGATGGATACAGGATGAAACTCACCTAAGAAAGAGTTACAACATAGAACTCTACCACAAATTCCAATACCACCCATCATTTTTGACTCATCACGAACGCCAATCTGTCTCAATTCTATTCTTGTTTTAAATATAGCAGCTAAATCCTTAACTAATTCTCTAAAATCAATCCTTCCATCAGCAGTAAAGTAGAATAGCACTTTATTATTATCAAAAGTATATTCAACATCAATTAATTTCATTTCGAGATTATGTTCTCTTATTTTCCTGTTGCAAATCTCAAATGCCTCAATCTCTTTATTCTGATTTTCTTTTACATGTTCGATATCTTCTTCTGTAGCTTTCCTAATTACTTTCTTTAATGGGGCTACCACTTCTTCATCTGGAATTTCTTTATTACCTATTACAACTTCTCCACATTCTATACCTCTAGCTGTCTCAACTATTGCCTTTGAGCCAGCATTTAATACAAACTCACCAGGATCAAAATAATATATTTTACCTGCACTTTTAAATCTAATTCCAACAACTTTTACCATTAAACTTAATCCTCCTGAAGTTTTAAAAGCATGACTTCTATAGAAAGCTGATAGTTACTATTCTGTTTAATATTTTTCCGAGTCTCTTCTATTGCTTCTATATTTTTATATAGGCTTTTTTCAGTAAAAAAACTTGCATTATTTAATATAATATCCTTTTTATCTGAATTAATCAACTTTTTTTGATTTAGGGTTTTACAAATCAGTAAATCTCTAAATGTTAAAATCATTATGTCAAGTATTATATCTATTTTCTCTTTATTTTCCTCAAAAAAACTATAAGCGTCAAAAACGCTAAGTAGATTACCTTTAGAAGCATTTATAGATAAATTAATAGATTTTTCTCGAATAAAAGAAAATTCATTTGAATTTAATAGTTCAATTGCAGTACCAATAATTCCATCAGAATATGCAGCAATAAAATCTTCATCAATCATGTCGTTAGCTTTGTGTAAAGTAATAACTTTCTTTACTTCACTAACTGAGTTTTTTTGAAATATATACCTAATCGTTCTCGAATGAATTGTCTCTAACAAAGACTCATAACTGGAAACGGTCAATATTATGGTAGCATAATCAGGTGGCTCCTCTAGAGTTTTTAGTAAACAATTTTGCGCTTGAACAGTCATCTTATGCGCATCTTTAATTATATAAACTTTCTTTTTTGAATATATAGGCTTAATTACAATATCATTCTGTAGATTTCTAATTTCTTCAACTCCTATAGAATATCCATCAGTATGTATCTCATAATAATCCGGATTTGTTTGTTCATTAATCATTTGACAAGATAAACATTTACCACATGGATTTTTACTTTGTATATTGCTGCACAATAAAAGATTAGCAAATATCTTTGCTATAGTACTTTTGCCAATGCCTTTAGGGCCACTAAAAATATATGCATGCCCAACAGTACCCTGTTCTAATGCAGCCTTTAATTTATTAATAATATTCTCTTGTCCAATTATATCATTAAAATTCATCTAAAACTTCCTTAACTGTTTTTTGATAAAAACGCATAACTATCTAAGGTTTCGTTTCTTTTTTCTATGTAGTATTTCACTCCAAAAAAGCAAATCCCCCATAGCCTATTGCCCCTTCCCTTTGCCTCTCGCCTATCATTGATAATATACTTCTACCATGTATAGACCACAAGAAGGAGCAGTTCTACCTGCTTTCCTTCTGTCCCTGCTATTAATAATATCTTCAATATACCTATAATCAAACTTTCTCAGTCCAACTTCAACTAATGTCCCAGCAATAATTCTAACCATATTGTATAGAAAACCGTCTCCGCTTACTTTAATTTCAATTTGATTATGATTTTTTAAAATTGATATTTCTTCTATGGTTCTGGTGAAAGTCTTAACACTTGCACCGCTTGCACAAAAAGCCGAAAAATCATGAGTACCTAAAAAATATTTAGCAGCATACTGCATTTTTAATACATCAAGCTCTCTATTCACATGAAAAGCTCTATTTCTCAATAACGCAGAAGGCTGAACTGCATTATATATTAAATATCTATATTTTTTACCTATGGCAGAAAACCTTGCATGAAAGTTCCTATCTACCTCAGTAGATTCTTTGATAACAATATCATCTGGCAAAAAACTATTTAGAACATAAGAAAATTTGCTGCCCGGTATTGTAGAATCAGTAGCAAAATTCGCTACTTGTCCAAGTGCATGAACACCAACATCTGTTCTACCTGCACCAATCAAAGTACATTGTTCTCCAGTGCAATTTCTTATAGTATCTTCTATTGTTTGCTGCACAGAACTAGCATTTTTTTGGGCCTGCCAGCCATGATAGTTTGTTCCATCATATTCTATTATAAGTTTAATATTTTTCATTATTTTCCTAACATTGCCGCCCCAATAATTCCAGCATCATTACCCATCTGAGCAACTCTTATTTCTGTTTGAGGAACACCCTCTTTACAGTATACTCCTTTACCAACTAATTCTCTTAGTGGTTTTAAAAGGTATTCTCCTTCTTTACATACTCCCCCACCAATTACCAGAATCTCAGGCATAAATGCGTTAATAACATTTGTTATTCCTTCAGCCAAATATTTTATATATTGATCAACAACCTTTTTCCCTGTAGCATCACCCTGTTTCGCAGCATCAAAGGCAACCTTGGCATCTACTTTATCCATATTCCCATCTACTAACTTATTTATTAAGCATTCCGGATTTGCTATTATAGCTTCTTTAGTTTGTCTAATCAAAGCAGTTGCAGAGGCATATGCTTCAAAGCATCCATTTCTTCCACAAGTACAAGGCTCTCCTTCAATTTGGATAATTAAGTGGCCAAGCTCAGAAGCAGCAAAATTAAAACCGCTGTATATTTTATTATTAATAACAACTCCTCCACCAACACCTGTTCCTAAAGTTATGGTTACTGAGTGTTCTACTTCTTTTGCAGCACCTGCTACACTTTCAGCTAAAGCTGCACAATTAGCATCATTTTCTATATATACAGGTAAATTTATATATTGTTGGATTTCCTTTCTCATAGGAACGTTTTTAAAATTTAAGTTATTCGTATAAACAAGAATGCCTTTTTCATTATTAGGAGTTCCAGGACTTCCTATTCCAATACTTTTTACATCTTCAATCGCTACCCCTGCATCTTTTATAACTTTATTTGAGAGTATTGCCATATCTTTAAGTATTTCTTGATATTCTCTTTCTCTTCTTGTAGGAATACTATCTTTATGAATTATTTTTCCACTTCCATCCACAAGACCTACAGCAATATTAGTTCCACCTAAATCTATTCCTATATAATACATATAAACCTCCTAAACTATATTTTTTGCAATAAAGCTTTTACATTTCCTATTTAAATATTGCAAAATAATATTCCTCTATTTATATGTTGCTTATTTGTTCCATGTATACCTTTTTTACAACATATATTAATTGACAAATTATTATTTATTATATTTTAAATATTTGTTTTATTCAAGTTATAACTTCACTCAAAGTTATTTTTATACATCCCTCATACTCAGTGAAATTCTTTTCTTTGCAATATCTACATCTAATACTTTAACTTTAACTATATCTCCAACAGAAACAACTTCCATTGGGTTTTTGATAAATCTATCACATAATTGTGAAATGTGAACTAATCCATCCTGATGAACTCCAATGTCAACAAAAGCTCCAAAATCAGCAACATTTCTTACTGTTCCAGTCAATATCATACCTGATTTTAAGTCTTCAATATGCATAACATCTGTAAGAAGTATTGGTTTTGGCAGCTCATCTCTAGGATCCCTTCCAGGCTTCATCAATTCCTTAATTATATCCTTTAATGTTGGTTCACCAATTTTAAGTTCTTTTGATAAATTTTGAATTCCCTTTTTATCAACGGCAAGCTTTAAAGTATGTAAATTATTATTTCTAACATCCTCTAAAGCATAACCCAAAACATCCAGCAGCTTTTTCGCCCCTTCGTATGATTCAGGATGTACAGAAGTATTCTCTAAAACATTTTTTGCATCTGGGATTCTTAAAAAACCTGCACATTGTTCAAATGCCTTCTCTCCAAGCTTTTTTACTTTCTTAAGGTCTTGACGCTTAGTGAATTTTCCATTTGTTTCTCTATATTCTACTATGTTTTTTGCAACAGTTGAATTCACTCCGGAGATATACGATAGTAGTGATGGTGAGGCTGTATTCAAGTCAACCCCCACACTATTTACACAATCTTCAACTACGCTGCCTAGAGAGTCTCCAAGTCTTTTTTGATTCATATCATGTTGATATTGACCTACCCCTATTGCCTTTGGATCAATTTTAACTAATTCAGCCAGTGGATCCTGAAGTCTTCTTGCAATTGAAATGGCACTTCTCAATGCTACGTCAAAATTTGGAAATTCTTCTGCTGCAAGCTTGGATGCTGAATAAACTGATGCTCCGGACTCACTTACAACCATGTAGTATACTTTTTTATCAATCTCTTTTAATAAGTCAGCAACAAAAATCTCAGATTCTTTTGAAGCTGTGCCATTTCCTATAGATAGTATATCAACGTTATGCTTTGTAATCAGAGCCTTTAACACCATCTTAGCTTCCTCAACTTTATTTTGTGGAGGAGTGGGATATATAACTGTGGTATCTAGAACCTTCCCTGTTTCATCTACAACGGCAATTTTACAACCCGTTCTATAAGCTGGGTCAAGACCCAATACTACTCGCCCTTTTACTGGAGGCTGCAATAATAAATTCTTTAAATTATCAGCAAACACCTTTATTGCGTGTTGTTCTGCCACTTCTGTCAATTCATTTCTGACCTCACGCTCAACAGAAGGATAAATAAGACGATTAACAGAATCTCCGACCGCAGTCTCTACATATTTTACAGTTATGGAGTGTCTGTTTTTTATAGTATTATATATTAAATATTCAATTATTTTTTCTTGAGGTATTTCTATTTTAACTTTTAAATAATCTTCTTTTTCTCCTCTATTTATAGCTAGCACTCTGTGATTTGCTATTTTAGAAACTGGCTCTTTAAACTGATAGTACATTTTATAAACTGAATCTTCTTCTTTCTTAGCTTCAGATATAATAGTTCCGAATCTATAAAATAGCTCTCTAATGCTTTTTCTATATTCTGCATTATCTGAAATATCTTCTGCAATAATATCCATAGCTCCATTTAATGCATCTTCAATAGAATTAACGTCTTTTTCTTTATTTAAATAGGGAGTTACCACTTCCTCAATTGTACCCTTTACAATCATTTGAGAGTATATGATAGATGCAAGCGTCTCTAAACCTTTATCTTTTGCAATAGTTGCTCTAGTTCGCCTCTTTGGTCTAAATGGCCTATATATATCATCAACCTCCTGAAGAGTGATTGCTTTTCCCAAAGATTTAATTAAGTCATCAGTTAATTTTCCTTGTTCATCTATTAGTCTGATTACTTCGTCTTTTCTTTCCTTAAGATTTCTTAAATATACCAGCCTTTCATGTAATTCTCTTAACAGCTGATCATCAAGCTCACCGGTCATTTCTTTTCTATATCTAGCAATAAAAGGAATTGTATTGCCGTCATCTATTAGTTTTACAGTGCTCTGAACCTGAAAAGGCTTTAATTTGAATTCTTGAATTAACTGATTAATAATATCTGACATTTTATGCCTCCGTTTATGATATTTCTAAACCTCTTAATATTATATCAAAAACTTTATATTAATAATAGAAAAAAGCTATATATTTTAATTGGATTAAAATATATAGCTTTTTTCATTAATAATACTCTATAATATTATGAAAGTATTATTTAGATTTATTATTCTTTTTCAAGTTTTTATTGGCTGTTAAATCTTCAGCAAACTCTGACTTATTTTCTCCTAACTGATCATTAAAAAAAGCCGGTTTTTTGCTCTTCTTATTATCCTTATTCTTAGCCATAAAAAATACCTCCATTTTATTAAATTGTTTATATTCATTTTGTCTATAGTATTACAAATTTAGAATAATTTATACTTCCATTTTTTTTGGTATGATTTGCTATTTCATTTACAATATTTCAACAAAATCTTTCCTATGGGGAATAGAGCTGTTACAAAATTATTATTAAAATTAACTTATTATACTAATAGAGTATTATAGATAACGAACAATAAAATTAAATTTATCAAAAAAGTTAGGCGTTAGATAA
>CAYYEC010000096.1:0-10449 GCA_964470745.1 uncultured Eubacteriales bacterium
GCATTATTATTTGACTAAAACATAAGCTTTTTAAAGTATGCACTTCCAAATTGGAATAAAATAAAAACCATATCAAATATAAAATACTTTCCAAATATGGGCCAAAAATTTTTATTCAAAGCTTTAATACCAGAAAAGAGTGCTTTTGAATCATTATTTACCACAGCTGCATACCAGAATGAAATATAAATTCTATAAAACATCAGATTAAAGAATATTATTGCAGCAGTTAATATATCTACAAAAAATGCTATTATGATAAGCTCAATTTTCCCGGCTATTAAGGCCTTTGTTATGACAATAGCAGGTACACTTGCAATTGAATTGAATAAAATAAATACAACCGTAGCTAAAGAACATATCAAAGTCGTAATAAATATTCTAAAAAGTAATATTTTACTACCGTTAACAAATTCCAACTTCGCTTTTTTTCCCTTTTTAATAGCATTATTTAATACATAAAGTACCCCGGAAAAAAGCAGCGCTGCAATTGTTGAAATTACAATAATAAGCCCTATAATAAAAGGAATAAACTTTGCCATTATCTCTAAATCAATTACTCCCTGCATAAGAGATAAAAAAGCATCCAATCCACTATTATCTCCTAAAGTAAATATACCAATAATAATAGAAAAAACTGGGCTAAAATAATCAACTATAAAAAATAACAGCACAATAACTCCTATGTAAAATAGTACAAATGGCCTTTTTAATATTACCCCAACAGCATTTTTAAAAACACTCATGTATCCGAACCTTCCTTAGGGGGATTTAAAAAACAAGTAAAAATATATGACATTTTTATTAATCCCTAAAATATTTAGTCTAAGCTATATCATTTATGAGTATAGCATATAGGAATATCTGGTTGCAAGCATAATCAGTTATGGTTTATCTACCTCATATTTTTCACAACACTTAAATTCGTAATATGTAAATATTGCGTCCTAACTCATCCCCCCAACCCCCTTCTCTTTCAAAAAAGAAGGGGGAGTAAAACCAAAATCTCCCCTCTTTTTGGAGAGGAGTCGGGGGTGAGTTTGTTCGTATTTTATTTAAATTACGAATTAATTATCAAATAGTCGGATTTCTCCACCAATTCTACTTTTTTATCTGTCGATAAATTAAATCTGATTTGCTATTATTATTATTGATTACATTTACAGTTGTTTAAAAGGGGGATATTTTATGATTGAATTAAATAATTTCAAGGCAGTTAGTTTAAAAAATGTCCAGATTAATGACAAATTTTGGTCAAGGTATATTAAGCTTGTTGAGGATGTAGCAATTCCATACCAGTGGGAGGCAATTAATGATAGAGTCGAAGATGCCGAACCAAGCCATGCAATTAAAAATTTTCGAATAGCCGCAGGACTTGAGGATGGTGAATATTATGGCATGGTGTTTCAAGATACGGATATAGCAAAATGGCTGGAAGCAGTAGGTTATAGCCTTCAGAAAAAACCAAATCCGGATTTGGAACAAATTGCAGATGAAACAATAGATTTAATAGGAAAAGCACAACATAAAGATGGATATTTAAACACATATTTTACTGTGAAAGAACCCGGCAGACGCTGGACCAATCTTGAAGAATGCCACGAGTTATATACAGCCGGTCATATGATTGAAGCTGCTGTTGCATACTACAAAGGAACAGGTAAAAGAAAATTCCTTGATATCATGTGTCGTTTTGCAGACTACATTGACTCAGTAATCGGAGCTGAACATGGAAAAATGAGAGCTTATGACGGCCACGAAGAAATAGAGTTAGCTCTTATCAAGTTATATGAAGTAACAAATGAAGAACGCTACCTAAAGTTAAGTAAATTTTTTATAGATGAAAGAGGAACAGAACCTTATTATTTTACAGATGAATTTAAAAAAAGAGATGGTAAAAGTCACTGGGGTGGCACTGATAATATGGATAGGAAATACCTTCAGACACATCTTCCTGTACGTAAACAAACTAAAGCAGATGGTCATGCAGTAAGAGCAATGTATCTATATTCAGGAATGACAGACGTAGTTGCAAAGACTGGAGATGAAGAACTTCTTCAAGCTTGTAAAACCTTATGGAACAATACTGTTTCAAAACGTATGTATATTACAGGAGGTATAGGCTCTGCTGCACAAGGAGAAGCATTTACCTGTGATTATGATCTTCCTAATGATTCTGCATATTCCGAAACATGTGCTGCTATAGGTCTAATAATGTTTGCACATAGAATGTTGAAAATTGAGTCTAATAACAAGTACTCTGATATTATGGAAAAAGCTCTTTTTAATAATCTTTTAAGCGGTATGTCTCTTGACGGAAAAAGCTTTTTCTATGTAAACCCATTAGAGGTATGGCCTGATGCATGTATTAACAACCCAACTCTAAAACATGTAAAGCATGTAAGGCAAAAATGGTATGCGTGTGCATGCTGTCCGCCAAATGTTGTCAGATTGCTGACTTCACTTGGAGAATATATCTATTCTAAAGATGATAATACAATTTTTACACATCTGTATATTCAAGGAGAAGCAGACGTTGAATTAGATAGCTGCAAAGTCAAAATCAACCAAAAGACTAACTATCCTTGGAATGGAGATATAAAAATAAGTGTCTCAGTATCAGAAGCTCAAGAATTTGTAATGGCACTACGTATACCTGGTTGGTGCAGAAATTCAAGTATTAGTGTTAACGGAGAGTCCATTAATGTTTCTGATGTAGTGAAAGACGGATATGCATATATAAAAAGATTGTGGCAGAATGGAGACCTTATAGAAATAAATCTTGATATGCCAATTGAAATCATGCAGTCAAATCCAAATGTTCGAGCTAATGCAGGCAAAGTGGCTATCACACGTGGGCCTGTAGTATACTGTATAGAAGAACCTGATAACGGAGAAAATCTCCCTGCTATATCGCTTTCCTTAAATCCAAAATTTAAACTGGAATTTGATGAAAACCTTTTAAATGGAGTTGTTGTAATTAAAGGAGAAGGCTTTAGAACTGATGAATCTGATTGGGATGAAACTGTTTTATATAGGCCTTTTAACTGCAATAAAAAAGTAGTTAATATAACGGCAATCCCATATTATTCATGGGGAAACAGAAAATCTGGTGAAATGTTGGTATGGATTAGAAAAGATTGTTAGTACTATATTATATATGTTGCAATAAACATTTTTTATTTAAATATTGCAACATATATAGAATAAAAAATATGTTATTTCATTAGACTCTTTTAATTTTTCTACATATAATTTTAAAATTATAGCAAAGGAATTTCTTCTCCTTTGCTATATAAATCACAAAAATGAAACGACATATGAATAATTGGATTTTTGCCATAAGAGCTTTAGGTAATATAAGCGCACAAAAATAAAATGCAAAATCTTTTGTGCGCTATATATATAATAATTTCAAAAAGTTTTATGAGCATCTTTATTTGAATCTTTCTACAGCTTTAAAAGTGTATATAAAATCACATTTTTAATTGTTAAAAAAGTATCTGATATATTTCTACTAAAAATGTATTCAATAACACTTTTAGTATGATCAGAAACGTATGTTTTTGAAGGAATTATATTCACATCCTGCATTTTATGCTTCTACTCATCCATATCTTGTAATATAAAATACCAATTGTTGAGCATTTCGTATATATACTGAATAATAATCTTTCGTCAAGTCAATAATAATTAGTTATCTATTTAATTTTATGAAAAAAACTTGCAGATAACTTGCAAATAGGTTACAATGTATAATGAAGATATTTACCTTCAAAAGTCAATTTTTTTTTTAACATCCTCGGTTTTATTTTTACTGTATTATGTATACAGTATGCTTACTACTTTTGAAATATAATTATACTACTGTTAAATATTTGTTTAATCAAAGTATAATTCAAAAATACTAAAAAATATATTAAGGAATGATGCACAATGAAACAGTTTGGATTACCTCCCAAACAGGGACTTTATGATCCACAATTTGAGCACGATGCCTGTGGGATGGGTTTCGTAGCACATTTAAAAGCAAAAAAATCTAATCAAATAGTGCACCAGGCATTAGAAATACTTACTAATCTTACTCATCGTGGTGCTACTGGTAGTGAAGAAAATACTGGCGACGGTGCTGGTATACTTCTACAAATACCTCACAAATTCCTGAAAAGAGAATTTGAAAAAGATGGTATAGAATTACCTGCTGAAGGTTCTTATGGAGTTGGAATGGTTTTTCTTCCTCAGGTAGAATCTGAAAGAAAAGTATGTGAGTCTATTTTAGAAGACATTATTAAAGAAGAAAGTCAATCCTTCATTGGCTGGAGAGATGTTCCAGTTGATGATTCAACAATTGGAAATTCAGCCAAAGCATGTATGCCTGTAATGCGTCAAGTAGTAATAGAGCGCAATAGTGATTTAAAAGATGATATGGCTTTCGAAAGAAAATTATTTGTCATTCGTAAGCGTGCAGAAAATGCAGTTAAAAATTCTAACTTAGCAGAAAAGAATTTATTCTATTTCTCAAGTTTATCTTGTAGAACTATTGTATATAAAGGAATGCTGACTCCAGAGCAAGTTGAAGAATTCTTTGTAGATCTTTCAGACCCAGATATGGAAACTGGTATCGCTTTGGTTCACTCAAGGTTTAGTACAAATACTTTCCCAAGTTGGGATAGAGCTCATCCAAACAGGTATGTTATACACAATGGTGAAATTAACACAATGCGTGGTAATGTAAACTGGATGCGTGCCCGTGAAGCACTTATTAAAACTAATCTTTTTGGAGATGATGTTTCTAAGATATTCCCTATTATAAATCCAGATGCAAGTGACTCTGGTATGTTTGATAATTGCTTTGAATTTCTTGCCTTGTCAGGTAGGTCTTTAGCACATAGCATGATGATGATGGTTCCTGAGCCATGGGCAAATCATGAAAACATGAGTCCGGAGAAAAAAGCTTTTTATGAATATCATAGCTGTCTGATGGAACCATGGGATGGTCCTGCTGCTATGGCTTTTACTGATGGAGTTCAAGTAGGTGCTGTATTAGATAGAAATGGTCTAAGACCTTCAAGATATTATGTTACAATTGACGATATTGTTGTTTTAGCTTCTGAAGTTGGTGTTTTAGATATTCCTCCTGAAAAAGTAATTACAAAGCAACGTTTGCAGCCAGGTAGAATGTTATTGGTTGACACAAAAAAAGGAATTATTGTTAAGGATGAAGAGTTGAAGAAAGAAATTGCTTCTGAACATCCTTATGCAGAATGGTTAGAAAAGCACCTGGTTGCTTTAAAAAATTTACCTGAACCTTCTGAAATTCCAGAACCAGACCACAAAACTGTTCTTCAAAGACAAAAAGCATTTGGCTACACCTTTGAAGAAATCAGAAAAACCTTATTGCCTATGGCAAAGAGTGGATTAGACCCTGTAGGTGCAATGGGAGTTGACTCACCGATTGCTGTTCTTTCAGAAAAACCACAATTACTATATAACTATTTTAAACAGCTGTTTGCTCAGGTAACAAATCCTCCGATAGATTCTATTCGTGAAGAAATTGTTACTGCTACTCAGACTACCATTGGGCCTGAAGGCAATATTATAGACCCTAAACCTGAAAGCTGCAGACAAATTAGTATGAAAAGCCCAATTCTCACAAATGAAGGGCTTGCAAAGCTTCGTGAAATTACAAGAGATGGTTTTAAGTCTGTTACATTACCTATTCTTTTTGATGTTACTGAGGATGGTTCAGGATTGGAAAAAGCTTTGGATGAATTATTTGAAGCTGCTGATAAAGCTATAATTAATGGAGCAAATATAATAATTCTTTCTGATATGGGTATTAATGAAAAGCAAGCTGCCATACCAGCATTATTGGCAGTAGCCGGTCTTCACCATCACCTGATTCGTGATGGTCTTCGTACTAAGGTAGGCTTGGTATTAGAATCTGGAGAACCACGTGAAGTGCAGCATTATGCTTTATTAATTGGATATGGTGTACAAGCAATTAACCCATACCTCGCATTTGAAAGTCTCGATGATATGATTCGTCAGGGACTCATGACTGATATTACTCATGAAGCTGCTGTTACTAAATATATTAAGGCTGCTACTAAGGGCGTAATTAAAGTTTTATCGAAAATGGGTATATCAACCATACAAAGTTATAGAGGTGCTCAAATATTTGAAGCAATCGGTCTTAATAAATCTGTAGTTGATAAATATTTCACCTGGACACCATCGCGTATAGAAGGTATTGGATTGGATGTTATAGCTAAGGAAGCTATTTCAAGACATAAAGATGCCTTTGAAAACTTCGATTCTGATAGTAAAAACCTTGACTCAGGAAGTACTTTCTATTGGAGAAAAAACGGTGAAGAGCATTTGTACAATCCTGAGAGTATATATAAATTCCAAAAAGCGGTTAGGACAAATGACTACACTGCTTTTAAAGAATATACGCAATTAATTAATGATCAGTCAACAAAAATGTATACTTTAAGAGGATTACTTGATTTTAATTATGCAGATGAAGCAATTTCTATAGATGAAGTTGAATCGGTTGATTCAATAGTAAAGAGATTTAAAACTGGTGCTATGTCTTATGGTTCTATAAGCTTGGAAGCGCATCAGGCCATGGCAATTGCAATGAATCGACTTGGAGGCAAAAGTAATTCCGGAGAAGGTGGAGAAAATGTTGATCGTTTCACACCAGATACAAATGGTGATTCCAGATGCAGTGCAATAAAACAGGTTGCCTCTGGTAGGTTTGGTGTTACCAGCCATTATTTATCAAATGCAAAAGAGCTTCAGATAAAAATGGCACAGGGTGCAAAACCTGGAGAAGGTGGTCAATTACCTGGTGGTAAAGTTTACCCTTGGGTAGCAAATTGTAGAGGTACAACTCCTGGAGTTGGTTTAATATCGCCGCCACCACACCATGACATTTACTCAATTGAAGATTTGGCAGAGCTTATACATGACTTAAAAAATGCAAATAGAGATGCAAGAATAAATGTAAAATTAGTTTCTGAAGTTGGAGTTGGAACAATAGCAGCCGGTGTTGCCAAGGGTAAGGCTGATGTTATCCTAATAAGTGGATATGACGGTGGTACAGGTGCTTCTCCAAAGACCAGTACAAGACATGCAGGTCTTCCATGGGAACTTGGACTTGCTGAAACACATCAAACACTTGTACTCAATGATTTAAGAAGCAGAGTTGTCGTTGAAACTGATGGTAAGCTTATGTCAGGCAAAGATGTTGTAATCGCAGCATTACTCGGTGCAGAGGAATATGGATTTGCAACTCTTCCACTGGTAGCTTTAGGATGTGTAATGATGAGAGTATGTAATCTTGACACATGTCCTGTGGGTGTGGCTACTCAAAACCCTGAGCTTAGGAAAAAATTCAAGGGTAAGCCTGAATATGTTGAAAATACAATGCGTTTTATAGCTCAAGAAATGCGTGAATATATGGCTAAACTAGGATTTAGAACAATTAATGAAATGATTGGTCGTGTTGATAAACTTAAAAGAGATAAAGCTATAGATCACTGGAAGGCAAAAGGTATTGACTATTCAAATATTCTTTTCAGCCCGGATGTTCCTGATTATGTTGGTAGATACTGTACTCAAAAGCAAGACCATGGCATCGATAAGTCTCTGGATATAAGAGAATTATTGGATATCTGTAAGCCTGCTCTTGAAAATAAAGAAAGAGTTGAAGATAGTCTTCCAATATGCAATACAGACCGTGTAGTTGGTACTATTGTAGGTAGTGAGATATCTAAGAAATATGGTGCTGAAGGATTGCCTGAAGATACTATCAAATTAAAATTTACAGGGTCTGCCGGACAGAGCTTTGGAGCTTTTGTACCAAAAGGAATGACTCTTGCCTTAGAAGGTGATTCAAACGACTACATTGGTAAAGGTTTATCTGGAGGGAAAATCGTAGTATATCCTCCAAAGCAAGCTACTTTCGTTCCTGAAGAAAATATTATCATAGGTAATGTTGCTTTCTTTGGAGCTACTAAAGGTGAAGCATATATCCAGGGTATAGCAGGAGAAAGATTCTGTGTAAGAAATAGTGGTGTTCATGCTGTTGTGGAAGGTGTTGGAGACCATGGATGTGAATATATGACTGGTGGACGTGTAATAGTACTAGGTAAAACCGGTAGAAATTTTGCCGCAGGTATGTCTGGTGGTATAGCATATGTTCTTGACGAAGATGGAGATTTTGCAAATCATTGTAATATGGAAATGGTAGATATAAGCTCTTTAGATGAAGAAGAAGAAATCCTGGAAGTAAAAGCAATGATCAAAAAACATGTTGAGTACACTGGAAGTAAGCATGCTAAAGAACTTTACGATAATTGGAATAATACTCTTTCCAAATTGGTAAGAGTTATGCCAAGAGATTATAAGAGAATGATTGATGCTATTAAAAAGTTTAAATCTGAAGGTTTAAGTGAAGATAAAGCCTTGATGGCAGCTTTTGAAGCAAATAAATAGTTTTATTTTACGTAAGAAATAATAAATTGATTTAAATAAGCCATGTATAGGTGATGATAGAGATTAAGATTAAAATCAAAAACCTTTCTTTATCTTAATCTCAATCTTAACCTTGGCGGCTTTACCGCCACTGGCGATTGGAGGTAAAAAAATGGGTAAGCCAACTGGATTTATGGAATTTAAGCGACAGGTTCCGGAAGATCGTGAACCTTTAGAACGTATAAAGGATTGGGAAGAATTTCATTTGGAATTTGGGGAAGAAAAATCTCAGGTTCAGGGTTCTCGTTGTATGGAGTGCGGTATACCTTTCTGTCACTCTGGCATGCTATTAAACGGTATGGCATCGGGATGTCCAATAAACAACCTGATTCCTGAATGGAATGATTTAATATATAGAGGTCTATGGAAAGAAGCTCTCAATAGGCTTTTAAAAACAAATAATTTCCCTGAGTTTACCGGGCGCGTATGCCCTGCTCCTTGTGAGGGATCATGTACTGTGGGGTTAAATGACCCTTCAGTAACGATAAAAACTAATGAATGTCAAATAATAGATAAGGCATATAAAGAAGGCTGGATTGTTCCAGAACCACCTGCTAATAGAACAGGCAAAAAAGTGGCTGTAGTTGGTTCAGGTCCTTCTGGTCTTGCATGTGCAGCCCAATTAAACAAAGCAGGTCATTTGGTAACTGTATTTGAAAGAGCTGACCGTATAGGCGGACTTCTAATGTATGGAATTCCGAATATGAAGCTTGACAAAAAGAAAGTGGTTCAAAGAAGAGTTGACCTTATGGCAGCAGAAGGAGTTACTTTCATTACTAATACAGAAGTAGGTAAAGACTACCCTACTGATAAGCTTTTAAAAGAATTTGATGCAGTGGTTTTATGTGGTGGAGCGACAAAACCAAGAGATTTGCCTGTGGAAGGAAGAAACTTAAAAGGAGTACATTTTGCAATGGAATTCCTTCGTGCAAATACTAAAAGCTTACTGGACTCAAACCATGCTGATGGAAGTTATATTTCAGCAAAAGGTAAAAATGTAATTGTCATTGGTGGTGGAGATACTGGTACAGACTGTGTTGCTACCTCTTTACGCCATGGATGCAAAACTGTAAATCAGTTTGAAATCATGCCTAAGCTTCCTGATGAAAGGCAGGAAAACAACCCCTGGCCAGAGTGGCCAAAGGTTTGTAAAACTGATTATGGCCAGATTGAAGCAAAAGCTGTTTACGGTGAAGACCCTCGAGAATATTTAATAAATACTAAAAAATTTGCAGGTGATGAAAACGGTAATGTTAAAGAAATTCATACTGTTAAAATAGAATGGGTTAAGGATGCTTCAGGTCGTTTTATTCCGAAAGAAATACCAGGGTCTGAAAAAGTATATCCTGCAGATTTAGTACTCCTTTGTATGGGATTCTTAGGGCCTGATGAAAGTGTAATTCCTGAGCTAAATGTAGAACGTGACCCTCGTTCAAATGCTAAGGCTGGTTATGGTAAATTCACTACCAATGTTGATAAAGTATTTACAGCCGGAGATATGCGTCGTGGACAGAGCCTTGTTGTATGGGCTATAAATGAAGGTAGAGGCGCTGCCCGGGAAGTAGATAAGTATTTGATGGGTACAAGTAAGTTACCATAGATTGAATAAAAAAAATCCTCAGAAATGAGGATTTTTTTTATTGTCATTTTCTTAGAATGCCTCAACTGTTTTTATATTGCATTATTAACATAACTTGTTTTTTATTAATGGCTAATAAAGAAGAGACTGCCATTCCTACGACGAGAAAAATATGAAACATAGGTGAGATTTAGTTACTATGAATACTGAATTATATATAAGAAGTCTATATTTGAATAAGGGCAATTTATTCGAATTGAATCTAAAGAAGGGTGCATTTAATTTATATGAAGAATAATTTGGGAAAAGAGTTGAGGAAAATA
>CAYYEC010000097.1:0-10429 GCA_964470745.1 uncultured Eubacteriales bacterium
GAGTTAAAGAGTATATTTTAAAGCCAATTGAAGTTCAAAAAATATTCCATAAATTTAGCGATGTCATAAGTGAAATAAAAAAAGAATCTATGCCATATATCCGTAAAATAATAGATAATTCAAACAATAATGGTTTCGTTAGTGATGAAGATTTATCAAAATTGGACAGACAGTTCAAAAAATTGAATTTATCCAAGTATTTATTTGTAAATATTCAGACTGATGACTCTGATATGTTGATTTCTCTTATCTACAGAAATTTTCAAACAAACAGCAGTATTTATCTCGTTGACTGTTTAAAAAATCATCAGGAAGTATCATTTCTTGTTGCCATGCAAAATTTTATTTCTTCAAAAGAAATATATGAATTGTTCGAGGGTATATTAAATAAAATAAAAAAGAAGTACAATGATGTTTTTTTTGTAGTTGGTTTTAGTAAAAATTCTAAATATATTCATAGGATACTAGATACGTTAAAAGAGGCAAAGATTGCAGCCAAAATGAAATTTTATAACTCTTCGGATATATTCTATTATACTAAAGACTATTTTTTAATGAGTACGAATAAAACAGTTATAGAGAAAATAGAAAATGAAATAATTCAAAGTATTCAGATGAATTTTAACGAAGATGTATGTTTAGCCCAAATTACAGGACTTTTTAATTATTTTAGAAAGGAAAATGTTTTACCGGATTTAGCTTATAATATATGCTACGAATTAATTTTTTATATTGAAAAACTTTTAAAATACTTGAACCCAAATGTTGTTTTGGAAGAGAGGCGCATTTCCTTAAGTGAGTTTAAGGAAATTAAAAAAATTGATGATCTTGAGTTTAAGTTTGTGCAAAGATTTTTTAACATATTGAAAAAGGTAAGAGGACAATTTTCAAAATCTAGTGTTGAAATAATAAAAGAAATAAAACAATATGTTAATACCAATTATTATGAGGATCTATCCCTTGAAACAATGGTAACCAAATTTTTTATAAATAAGTATCATGTTAGTCGTATTTTCAAAAAAGAGTTTGGGGTAAATTATCAAGATTATATTATTAAAGTAAGGATGGAGAAGGCAGCTTCATTGATATTAAAATCCCATTTGAAAATTTATGAAATAGCATCTGGAGTAGGATATAAAGATACAAATTATTTTAGTAAAGTGTTTAAAAGTTATTTTGGTGTAAGTCCCAAACACTACAAAAAGTTCTTGAAAAACCCTTGATATGGGTGTTATGTTTATATAAATAAATCATTGGTTTTAAGAAGTATTATTGCAACTTTCTTATAACAGAAAAAAAGCAATAAATTATATAAAATAGTCAATAAATTATATATTTTTTTTAATAACATTTTGCTAAAATATATGGAAGCAAATATTTTATTAATGGAGACAAAAATATGTTAAAAAGATTTACAAATTACAAAAGAGTTTTTATCATGGTTTTTACACTACTTTTTACTTTAGGTATCATGTTGACAGTACCGGTTAGTGCTGTTGGGTACACAAATCCCTTGATTATACAGAGAGCAGATCCACATATTTACAAGCATACTGATGGTTATTACTATTTTACTGGTTCTGTTCCTGAGTATGATCGTATTATACTCAGAAGAGCTACTACTATTCAAGGACTATCAACTGCTTCAGAGACTACAATTTGGTGGAAACACTCTTCAGGTCAGATGGGTGCACATATTTGGGCACCTGAGTTACATTATATCGATGGTAAATGGTATATATATTTTGCAGCTGGTGAAGCAGAACATATATGGGCAATCCGTATATATGTGTTGGAATGTTCTTCAGCAGATCCTATAACAGGAACATGGATTGAAAGAGGACAATTGCAGCCTGCACAAAATTTATTTTCACTTGATTCTACTACATTTGAAAATAATGGAACCAGGTATTTGGTTTGGGCAATGCAAGATCCTGCATCTAATTATGAAAGTTGCTTATGGATTGCCTCAATGAGCAACCCATGGACACTTGGAAGTACACCCGTACGTATATCCAAACCTGATTATTCATGGGAAAGAGCAGGAATTCCAGTGAATGAAGGACCTTCTGTACTGAAGAGAAATGGGAAAATATTCATATCATACTCTGCGGCAGATACAAGTGCTAACTATTGTATGGGACTTTTGACAGCTTCTGATACAAGTAATTTACTAAGTTCTAGTTCATGGAGTAAAAATTCAACACCTATGATGCAAAGTAGTGATGCCACTGGTCAATATGGTCCGGGCCACAATAGCTTTACAAAATCAGAGGATGGAACTCAAGATATTATAGTATACCATGCACGTCCATATAAGTATATATCAGGAGATCCACTGTATGATCCAAATCGTCATGCCCGTGTACAGACGATTACTTGGAATAGTGACGGTACACCGAACTTTGGTATACCTGTTGCGGATAGTGCAATCGCTGATCCGGTTTCCACAAGCAGAATACAATCATATAATTTTACTGATAGGTATGTAAGACAGTACAACTATGATATTTCAATAGATACTAATGTAAATCCTATTGAGGATTCAGAGTGGAATATTGTACCTGGGTTAGCATGTGCAGGTAGTGGTTATGTATCATTTGAATCAGTAAGTTTACCTGGATATTACTTGAGACATTATAATTATGATTTTATGTTAGCACAGTATGACAATACTGGTGTATTTGCACAAGATGCTACATTCAAGAAGGTAGCTGGATTAGCAAATAGCAGCTGGACATCATTCCAGTCGTACAATTTCCCTAACAGATATATTAGACATAGTAATTACATGTTAAGGATAGATCCTATAAGTACAGATACAGATAAACAGGATGCAACCTTTAATATTGTTGCTGGTACAACATTAAGTTCATATGTTCAAATACGTAATCGTGCCACAAACATAAACATTGATGGCTATGGTTATACCACTAACGGATCTGATTGTAAACAATACAGTGATAACCCAAGTTATAATCAGCAGTGGGTAATAGAAGCTGACGGAAGTTATGTGAAAATTAAGAATCGTGCAACGGGATTATATTTAGATGGAATGGGTCGTACTACTAATGGTTCTATTGCTGGTCAATGGAGTAGCAGTACTAGTAACAATCAAAAGTGGATTAAAGAAGCTGTTGGAAGTTATGTTAAATTTAAAAATGTTGCAACAAACTTATATTTAGACGGTATGGGTCGTAGTTCAAATGGTTCAGATTTAGGTCAATGGAGCAGCAGCTCAAGTTATAACCAACAGTGGTATTTAGAAATTCCATAAGTTTTAGCAATAAAATCAATGTAATTGTCAATATATTATATTTTTTACGTATAAAAATTTTAATATAATAATGTGCATAAATTAGCCAAAAAATTAAACGGAGGGGAAAAGTATGTTAAAAAAATGCAAAAAAGTATTAAGTATAATGTTGGTAGCTGCAATTTTATCAACTCTTATGTTATTTTCTGGAGGTACTGTATCTGCGGCTACATATTCAGGATATGTTATGTCCTATTTCAAGCAGGTAACAAACGGCTATGGTCTATATCTCGCTTATAGTACAGATGGTTTTCACTGGTCAGCTCTAAATGGAGGAAATGCAGTTGTATATCCCAAGTTAGGAACACAAGGTTTACGTGACCCTTATGTGTTTAGACAAAAGGACGGAACTTTTGGAGTTGTGGCTACAGATATGTTAGGGACTAGTTGGGGTGATCACAGTCAATATATTCATTATTGGGGTTCAGCAGATTTATGTGACTTTAGTGACGAACGTCTGCTAAAAGTACATAATACAGCTATGCATGCTTGGGCACCAGAAGTTTTCTACAACTATGACACAAAACAATACGGAATTATTTGGTCTGGAAATACTGATTACAATCGTACTTATGTAAATTATACTACTGACTTTAGTACTTTAACATCTAATGAGGTATACTTTGATCCAGGATATGATGTTATTGATTCTAGTATACAACAGCATAATGGCACTGCGTATTTGTTCTTCAAAGATGAAAGAGCTAGTGGAAAGGCAATTAAAGCAGCAAAATCAACCAGTGCAGTTGCTGGAAGCTATAGTGTTTTTACACCTAATTTTATTACATCTGCATATACTGAAGGGCCGCTTCTTTTTAAAGATAACAATTCAAACACATGGTACATGTATGCGGATCTTTTTGCAAATAACGGAAATTTTGAATGTTGGAAAACCACTGATTTAAATGCCACTTCATGGACAAAGGTGACTAATTTCAGCCTTCCTTCAGGGGTAAGACATGCAGGTATTACATCTGTGACACAGTCAGAACTTGACAAGCTTATTGCTTATTATCCAAGTCCATATATTCAAATACGCAATCGAGCGACAAACATAAACATTGATGGCTATGGTTATACCGCTAACGGATCTAATTGTAGACAATATAGTGATAACCCAAGTTATAACCAGCAGTGGCTAATAGAAACTGACGGAAGTTATGTGAAAATTAAGAACCGTGCAACTGGATTGTATCTAGATGGAATGGGTCGTACTACTAATGGTTCTATTGCGGGTCAATGGAGTAGTAGTAATAGTAATAATCAAAAGTGGATTAAGGAAACTATTGGAAGTTATGTTAAATTTAAAAATGTTGCAACAAACTTATATTTAGACGGTATGGGTCGTAGTTCAAATGGTTCAGATTTAGGTCAATGGAGCAGCAGCTCAAGTTATAACCAACAGTGGTATTTAGAAACTCCATAAATTAAATAAAAGACATTATTGGCGTGTTACATTTTTATGGAACACGCTTTTTAAATGTGTCAGGGAACGGTTTTTGACACGTTCTTTGAAGCTCCACTTACAATCTGTGTCCAGTCACTTCAAACCGTCCCCAGAGACATAAATTATCACTCCAATATATTCTAAATTTATATTAGAAAAATCCCCTTACCATCATAGTAAATCCTAAAATTATTAAAGGTACTCCAACGATTGCCCCTACAACAGTAATACAAAGAATACCTCCAATTATTATTAAAACCAGTCCAAGTATTACAGTCACCAGTCTACCTGTCATTTTAATTATAAATTCGATAAGTTTCCATATTGCAATAAATGGGAAAAATAATATTTTCACTCTTGGTATCTCCTTAAACTTTATTCATTAATATATTACGTATTAATATTGAATAAGTCTTACTTAATATATGTAAGCTGCTTTCTGCTGCTTTCTGCTTCTTTCTGTACTATTTTCCGTATACTCTTCGGGTGCAATTTCACAAAATTGTCCCAATTTCTATTCTCATCAAAAAATATCTGTTTTAATATATTACCCTCTGTATTTATTCTTAAAATTCTACCACTTTACCTTAAATTTTAACAAACATTTATTACCATGTTAATTTCTGATGTAGTGTCCCAATTCCAGTTGTACCAATATCTCCACTACCACCCGAAACATATAAATTCCTATACGTTAAAAAATGCATAACAAAAACCCTGGGAGGGTTTTTGACATGCCTCCTAGGGTTTTAAGTTGGTTGTGGGGACTGGACTTGAACCAACAACCTTCGGGTTATGAGAACAAAGTATTAATAATCAGGGTTTGCTTAAGCACTGGTAGAAATGCTTAAAATCAAGGGTTTCATATTATGCCAATTTTGTTTTTTCCCTTTTCGTCCCTTGTTTTACCCTAAAAGTTTATCCGGGTTGGTGTCAAATTGGTGTAGATATTATTCATTACATAATCCTAAAATATGTCTTTTTAATTCCGTACCAATTCTTATCCCATACTGTTCCATTTCATCAATGTATTTTTTCACCTCATCAATAAAACCTTTCTTTTTTGCAATGGATAGTATACCTAAACTCCCAATAACATTAAGTCCATGCATCCCAGCAATCTTCCTACCTTTTAATTCATCTATAATTACTGTTTCAATTTTGTTCTCTTTAGCAATAGCAATCACTTCTGATTCGCCTTTATCTAAATTGTCACTTAAAAACTCAATTAGCACTATATTGGTTGCAGAAATTACTGTTAATTTATCATTTTTCTTAATACCCTCTAAAACTATATCATTTTTCCCATTAACAACAGTTTCATTAAAAACTTCCTGCGGTATAAATACTTCTTCAAATATATCCGTTAAAATATCAATTTTACCAATACACCCCAGTGCAATTAAAGGAGATGAATTAATAACTACTTTCATGCTAAATCTCCTTTAATAGTTTATTTATCATATCTATTTCAGATTCAATTTCTTCTTCATCCCAGTTAAATAGGCTATATCCCTTCAATGAAAGCAATTTTATAAAATCTGGTTTATTCATGTCTGCAAGCTTTGCGCACTTTCCAAGTGAAAGTTTCCCAGAATTATACATTTCAAGAGCCATCAATTTCTTAAGTTCATCTGATATCTCTGCTGGATTTTTGTTCATTGAAAATACTATATCTTCCGGTATTGTGAGTTCTATTTTTACACTGTTCATAAAACATATTCCCCTTTAATTAAAGTTCATGTTAATATAATATAGTAATAAATCAAATTATTATACTTATTTTATTAGCTTCTAACATTAATCTCCAAACCCTTAATAATGTTCAAGGTTTCTTTATCATCAATCATTGTCTCTTCTGTATACTCCATCCAAGGAATATTATGTTTATTTAATATTTTTATAAAATCCATTAATCCTTTTTCTGATAATTCAGCGGCTCTTGCCAATGTTACTTTTTTTTCAACAAACAGACCAATTGCAAGTAGAATTTGAACATCATCATTAATGCTTTTGGAGTTTTGAGATGCAAAAAATTCTATAAATTGTGGTCTTATATTAATACTTAATTCTTGTTTATTCATAAGACTTTACCTTCTTCCATACTTAAGTTTCCAAATTATGTTCATCTTATGAAATAAGTATAGCATAATCTCTAATTCCCATCAACAATATCCCCAAATATAATTTACCTTTGTTTTATAAATAATGGATTTAATTACATTTACCTTTTTCACTCTTTGAAAGTTTTTCAATTACTTTATTAATAACTCCTCCTTGTATTTTCCTTCTAGAGAAATTTCTTATCCATATGATGACATGGCAATCTATACGTAATTTCATTGGAACAAACAGTTTAATTCTATTTACAAATCATTCCTTGAAGAATGATTATTGTAACTTCTATCAGCACCAAATCTTTTTCATTTAACTATTATATTTCAAATTAAATTGGCTAAAATGCTTTTTGTTTTTGAAGATAAAGGGATATTCAAACCCTCATTATGTTACTAACCTACACACCAGTTCCAAGATATATGATGTACTTTTTAAGTAGTTTTAGTAAGTAACTGTTTTTCTCTCTATGTGTTAATTATTCTAAGCTTTAAGGCTTTTATTTTGTATTAGCTAGGTTTTTATTTTTTGTTAACATATTGTTACCAAGAGATTTAAAAATTACCTTTCAAGAAGCTTTCTAATTTAGCTTTCCAATATACTCAGATATTAATCTCCACTCTCTTTCAAGTGTTAAATTTCTAGCCATTAAGAAGCCTCCCAACTATGTCGTTTGTTCTACCACTTACTTCATAATTTGCACAAAGTGAGAATATTCAGTATAGATTAATAGTAAATCTACAGTTAGTAAAATCCTATTCCTACCAGCTCCATCATCTATCATTCTAAAAATAAATAAAATACTATTCAACAGCTTTTTGGGTACCTCCTCCATGTAAAGTAACTCTTGGTCTAGTATTAATTTTAATTGCCTTCTGTGTCCAGTGTGTATTTGATGCCTTGTTAACCCATAAGTATGCTTCTCCCGGTTGTAAAGCTGCCATTTGCGTTGGCGTTAACTCATGCAAAGCAATCAACGATTTTTAAACATGTTTTAACCATTGTGGTGAATTAAACCTATGTAGAATAACGGCAGAACTTAATTCAATTATTTCGTTTGGCAGGGATGGTGGATCTTGTGAAGCAATAAGCAATGTTACCCCTTGATGTCTCATTTGCCTAATAGTTTCAACAACATGCTTAGTTAAATCGGAGCTTGTCATATATTTATGAGCTTCATCAAATACGATAAGCTTATTAAACTTCTCAGTACTATATAATTCGGCTCCTGCAAAAATATTTAACATTACGACAAATAATCCAAGTGCCTGTTCTTTTTCAATAAATTCATCCCTTAAATCAACAATAATAAGCCTGCCCGGTTTCAATATACTTCTCAAAGATACACTATCATCAATAAATTGTTCAGCAATATCAAGTCTATTAAAAACATACTCTTTCTGAGCGTCAGATAATCTTGAAGCATCTATTTCTCTTCTCAATGATGACAAAGTCAAATTTTCTCTTAGCCTTCTCATCATCATATTCATTTGTTGTATGTACATAGACTGATTGTCTAAAGCGCCCATTAGGAACTTCCATGCTTTTATATCCAACTCAGAAGAAGCAAAAGATATTGGTAAAACCTTAACACTTGGGTACTCTAGCTGTCTCTGACTTACCTTATCAACAGGAGCTAACAGAATTACATCGTCAATACTATCTGGATTAGCACCATAGACTTCTTTAAGTTTTTTAATTTCTGATTCTTTTGAATTTGGATTTACCATGCTCACAAATTCCGGCGCATAATCTTGGCTCTCATGATAATGAAATATCACTGATGCAAGAGATTTTTCAAGCTTGCTTATATTTGGTATATATTTTGTAGCCATTTCTACAAAAGTTCCAACTGTATAACTTTTTCCACCACCTGGTACACCAAATATACTAATAGTGTTACAACCATTTAAATCAAACACTATCCTTCGAGTATTCGATACACCAAGTATGCCATACTGAGCAGTGCCGGAAGTTTCACCAAGAAAATCATCATATTCAGGTGCAATTATTTCAAAATTGGAACCTAATCCTTTGTTTGAAATATATTTAATAGAAGATTTTATGTCTTCCTTAATAGATTTTAATTCTTTCGGATCCTTTTGTTCGGTTATATCATTTTTCTCTTGTGGTACGTTCAAATCATCTTGTTCTTTTGAGTTGCCCTTATATTCAACATTTTGACTATCCTTTTCTATAACGGATTTAAACCTCATAAATGTTTTTTTCTTGGCGGTATAATTTGTAAAAGGCTCAATAAAGCTATTATAGATTTTATTGTCAGCAGATATTGCATCTTCCGATTTAGTATTATCTTTTAAGGTATTTATTAAATCTTTTATTACTCCAAGCCCAACATGAAAGAAAACTTGTTCAGACGAATTTCTCTCGGGTTTTATTTGTTTATCTTCAAGTGTTAAATCAAAGATTATTCCAGCCTTCTCAAAGGTTAAATAATACCCACCATAATCAAGCTCTCTTAGAAATTTTATTAATTGCTCAAATTTAGAATTTTCAATATATCCATAACGATTAGATCTATATACATAAAACTCAAGTAAATTTCTAAACTCTTTTATTTTAAAGATTCTATCTAATCTATCAGGAATTTTATAGCTGCCATCAAAATGATATTGTAAGCACTTTATTGTATTATCCATTTGTTCAGCCATAACAGCCTTCAGGTCTTTTACTTGGGTTTCATTTCCAGTGTTTGTTCTACACTTGATTTCTATTACGTGAAAATGAATTTCTTTATTTACCGTATCACAGTTAACAACAAGTAAATCAGCTCTTTTTGCTGAAGAGTCCTCATTGTTAACAGACATTTTATCAAATAATTCTTTATGAACATCAATTGGAATAATAAAGCTGTCATTGAGTAAACCTGTTTTTCTTAATAATAGCTTCGTAAGTCCTACTCCAAGCACTTCAAATGCTTTTGTATTACCTGAAGTCAAATTCATTAATACCGAACCTGATATTGAACGAATTGCTTCTAGGAAAGCTCTAACTAACGAATGTTCTTTTTTATTTACTATTCCAGTTCTCAACATATGTGGATATACAATACCCATTATCTCAGAAGATGGTTTGGTTGTGAGATATATAGGCGATTCTCCGTATTCAGATCCCGGCTTATAGTCCAACAAATATGAAAGGTTATCTTCAATTGAAGGAATATCAAAAAACTCTATTCCTAGATTTCTATCTATTGTTGCAATCCAATCACTATTTTGATGAACATGATACAAAAGATTTCTATGTGTATCATTGAGCACAAGCGATAATGCTGGCAATTCTTCTGTGTATTTTCCAATTAGTATTGTACTCATTATATGCTGTAGGTGTTTTAATGAATCAATTGCATTATTTGTGATCAGGTCTTCATCATCCATTGATAAAACATCATTTGGATTTATAAATCTATGCCAACCAGTAGAATTTGAAGCAGTGGTATTACTTTCTATAACAGGTTCCAAAATAAGTCCATGTGCACCTACCCAAATTTTGTTTTTAGTATCAGTAACAAACATTTGATTAAGTAGATT
>CAYYEC010000098.1:0-10422 GCA_964470745.1 uncultured Eubacteriales bacterium
TGCGAAATCATTTTACTAGTGGTTTGTAAAGCTTCTTTTTCATAGTTTATTTAAAACTTTACAAATCCACTTCCTATGTTTGTGGTCTGCTAACCATGAACAATAGACTTTACAGACCACAAAAGCTATATAACGCATTAACAAAATATAAGATTATGCAATATACTTCAGTAACGTTATATATACCTTGATGTTGTGGCTTGCTTACTCAAAAAATACGTTGCAAGCCACCTGTTTATCATTGAATAATTGGCAAAAGTATTTGAACTATAGTGCCTTTCGAGCATTCAATATATTTTACGCCGTATTGAAGACCGAAAAGTAATTTTATCCTTGAGTTAACATTAAGTATACCAATACCGGATTTTTGGTTAGGATAAGATTCTATTTTTTGTTCATTATTAGCATTGCCAGTCAGCTGTGCATTTAATTGATTGAGCTTTTCCGGGACTATACCGGTTCCATTGTCATATATTTCAATTATAATTGAGTCTTGCAAGTTTCTCAACTCTATTTTTACAAGTCCTTTACATAGCTGCATTTCCAGACCATGTTTTATACTATTTTCAATTAATGGCTGCAGTGTTAGTTTTGGAATTTTATAATCATAATAATTATGAGGTATATTATAAACAAGCTGAAACTTATTATCATGTCTAAAATTTTGTATTGCTATATAATTTTCAATATTTCTAATTTCACGAATAACAGGGACAAGAATTTCTTCACTGATGCTATATCTAAAGATCATGGAGAGCCTTTTAGCCATTTCGGCTATACTTTTTATTCCATTGTGAATTGCTGCACCACGAATTGAATCAAGTGTATTATATAAAAAATGTGGATTGATTTGACTATGTAAGGATTTTAATTCGGCTTCCTTCTGCTTTAATTGTATATCATAGACTTTATCAGCTAAACTATCAAAATTCTCCAATTCATTCACAGGACTTTCCTTTGAAAAAATACTTTTATTGTTGATGTTGTAGGAATATTTACTGTGGTTTTTCCATATAGTCTTTGAAAATTTATTCAACGGCTCTAATAAAACAGTAAGATACCAAAGTGAAACTATACTAAGAATTATAACAAATAGTGATATAAGTAAAATAATTTTATTCCTTATTGTATTTAGATTCTCAGCAATGGATTTTTGGTTGATGAAATCTGCAATTAGCCATGCTGTACTTTGATTTTTAAGATATACGGCTTTCAATTTTTTATCAAGGTCTGGAATATCTGGGATCTTGGGACTAAGGCTGTTTAGTGTATAATAATCTTGCTTCAATCCAATTACACCTGAGTTTTTATTATACATGACAAATCCATTTTCATTATATATATACAATTCACTGTTACTTGTATTAAAAGTTTGAGATTCCAGTTTATCTGATAGATAACCATAATCAAAATCTATAAGAATCATGCCTGAAGCTGGATTTGCAGGATTTAATAATTTTGATGCGGAAACAACATAGTTGTAGTCTCCGTTTTCACCAAATCTTATATTTGTGCCTATAATACTTACTTCTTCTGTATTATTAAGTGCTTCTTCGTACCAATTTTCCAGAAATAGTTTTTTAAAAGACTGATTTTCTTCAAGACCGGGGTAAACTTTATAAGCTTTAGTCTTACCTAAAAAGTATATAGACTTTATTTTATTTTCATTAAATATTTTTATTATACTGTTTAGCTCAGTATTTTCAGTTTTATTATTGTATCCTGAGTTGTTAAGATTAAAAAAATATTTTTGCATTGTATTATTAGAGGTAATAACGTTTGCACATTTTTTTATATCTTCTAAAAAACTATCCATAACTATATTTACATACATTACCTTCCGGATTGATAACTGATAAGATTTTTCCAATAAAGCACTTCTGGTTTGAAAATAGCCAATAAGGCTAAAAGATATTAAAGAAAAAAGTAAGATAAGTGTTATTAAAAATACGAGGCGAACCCTTAGATTTAAAAACAGCTTGCTTTTATAATCCTTTATTCTATTGATTCGAAAAAATTTTCTAAAAATCAATAAATACTTTTTCATAATAACTAATTATAAGGTAATTGATTCAAATTATCAACAAAAAAGAAAATACTCTATTATTTAGTAAAATTATATAATGCTAATTTTTGATAGAAAAATCAAGATTAATATCCGATTGAAGCGAAAACAACATATTCAATTCAGTTATAAACAATAAATGGTATAAATGACATAAAAATTAAATAAAGTGGTAGGATATCGCTTTAAAAAGGTATTCTGTCATATTATATTGAAAATTGCAAATGAGTATATATAATGAAATAAAGTGAGGAGGATTAATGGGCTATGTTTTTAGCTGTGATGGGTGAGTCAAAAGTGTGGATAAATATAGATGAGATACTTTTCATGGAAAGTAAAAACAAACAAGTTTATGTTTATACTTCAAATAATGTTCATAAGTGCAGTTTAACATTGTCATATATTGAAAATAACATGAATGTAAGTTTTTTAGTAAGAACGCACAGGAGTTATATAGTTAATTTAGATAAAATGACTTCATTTGAATATTATGCTGATCGAAGTATGATGATTAGATTTCTAAACATTAAAAATGTTGCTTTTGTAAGTAGAAGTTATTTAAAAAGTTTTCTTAAAAGACTTAATGACTCACGTATGATAATAAACAATTATTAATTATTATAGGTAGTTGACTTTTATTTTTAAGTAAGATATTTATTCACTTATGGTATTTTCTGTTTATAAGAAATCCGGATTTTATAAAACTCAAATAACAAATAATACTCTGTTGCTAGTTTTAATAATGAGGAGAGGAGTAAAGCCAATGAATAAATTTGATTTGTAGCTTTTTAAGAAGTAATGGATAATAACAACAATGTTTAATCGCCTAAATAAACAATAAATTAAGAATCAGGAGGATAAGTATGGAATTCACAGTAATTGTACCGGTTTTTCAAGAAATTAACATTTTGAAAATGTTTGTTGATTCATTGCTAAATACAGTAAATAAATCAACAGAAATCATTTTCATAAATGATGGATCAGGAGAAGAAGTCCAAAAGTGCCTAACAAGTTTAGAAAAGACAGACATGGACGATATCTTAGTTAAAGTGATAGAACACCAGTCTCCAAAAGGTTGTGCGTATTCTATTAATGAGGCATTAAGAGTATCAACAGGTAAATATATTTTTTTCAATGACTCTGATACAATTCTACAAAAGAATTGGCAAAATCAAATGAAAGAAGTTTTGGACAGTGATAACAATATAGGAGTAGTAGGAGGAGTTTTACTTTATCCCCAAACAGGTGGAATTCAGCACTGTGGAATTGGATTTTCCAGCGATATAGGAAGACATATTTTTCTTAATGCTCCACTGCAATATGCCCTAAAGGAAACCTATTCCGTACAAGCAGTAATATTTGCATTATGTGCAATAAAAAGAGAAGTATTCGAAAAAGTTGGCTTTATGGATGAAGGGTTTTTTAACGGATATGAAGATTTTGACTATCAAATGAGGATAAAATCATTAGGCTATAATATAGTTGTAAACTCGGAAGTCGTTGCATACCATTGGGAAAACAGCAACGGTATTCATAGGAGCTTTAATCGAAAAAACAATCTGGCAAGACTCTGGAAAAAATGGGGGCATATGCTGAAAGATGACTTATGGGACATAATCCAATCAAAAATAAATGAATTTCAAAATAAACCACAAATAAACAACTGCAATAAATTAATTGGCGTTGACTTGGCAGAAGTTAGAAATGATGCAGAAATGTTCTGGAAAATGATTGATAAAACCATGTCAATAGATTTGATTGGAGTTCTTGATTATTCAAGCAAGGTTACTTCAGAAGGCACAGTTTGGCTACCTAAAATTATGGGACATAAAGCTGTAGAACGTAAAGACAACTACTTGTTTTTTGTAGATAACTTTGTCAGATTAATGGACAACAAATTATGGTTTGATAAACGGTCAGAGGTTACAAATAAAGATATTATTATAGATTTATATGGTAATGTTATGTATTTTAGCGACTTATATAATAGTTTTTGGCCAGGATCAAAAATAAGGTAGTGTTAATATTAGTAAAGGGCGGTGAAATATTTGACGTCTATAGTGAGTGAAAAAAAGTTTAGTAATAGCTTGAAATGGTGGGATAAAGTACAAAATAAGATTCCTGCAGGCTGTAGTACATTGGCAAAAACTCCGGAAAGACTTTTTCCAGGATATACACCAATCTGTTGTGAAAAAAGCAAAGGGTCAAAATTTGAAGATATTGATGGGAATATGTGGATAGATTGTGAAATGGGAATGGGTACAGTGATTTGGGGGCATTCGAGAGATGAGATAAATAATGCTGTCATTGAACAGTTATTTAAGGGGACATCATACTCCATTCCTGCTAAAATTGAATACGATTTAGCTGAACTGTTATTATCCAGATTTGAATACTATGATTCAGTAAGATTCTGCAAAAACGGGGTTGATGCGGTTAGTGCTGCGGTGAGATTGATAAGGGCACAGACTGGCAGGAGTATAATTGTGTCTGGTACATATCATGGTTGGCATGATTGGTGTGCATACGGATATTATGGTAGAGAATATAAAAAGTTAGGTATTCCAAAAGGAGTAGCTGATACAACAAGATGGTTATGCAATAATACATATGAAGATTTTTTAAATATTGCTAATGATATGTATAATGATTTGTGCGGTATTGTTTTGTGCCCGGCAGAATGGAAACAAGAAGAACTGAAAAAAGTCTGGCTATATTGTAAAGAGAAAAGTATTCCAGTAATTTTTGATGAGGTTACATCAGGAATGCGCATGGGAAAAAAAGCCACTGCCGGAGAATATAATATTTGGCCGGATATTCTTTGCATATCAAAAGGCTTGGCTAACGGATTGCCTCTTGCAGCAATTTTAAGCAGTAATAAATACATGAAATACATGAAACAAATTAAATTCACAAATGCTCATTCAAGTGAGTGTGTCGCTCTGGCAGCAGCAATAGCTTCTGAAAAGCTCTTGCAAAAGCAAGATATATGGCCCAGCTGGAAATTAAAATCCCAGAATATGATTGATGAAATACTAAAATATATGCAAAACACAAATATCAAAAGTTCGTTAGAGTTAAAAGGATATTATGGTTGTTTCTGTATTGCGTCAGATAGTAATAACAATTTTATTGAAGACCCTTTCAGAGAGCATTTTGTAAAATATTTAGCCAGTAAAGGAATATTTTCAAAAGGATATATTATCTTATGTGATCAACATTCAGATGACGAAATTGGCTTGATAAAGGAAAGCATTATAGAAGCAATGGAAATTTGGGAAAAAAGCAAATGATAGGAGGAGTATTATGAAAGGTTTAGTAATAACAGAAAATAATAGATTAGAACTAAAAGAGATTAGTGTTCCGGAAATAACAAATCCAGAACAAGTGAAAGTAAAAATCTATGGAACAGGAATATGTGGATCTGATATAAATATTGTTAAGGGGAAAATACCTGCTGTAAAAAACATGATTTTAGGTCATGAAGCTATTGGGACTGTTGTAGAGATAGGTGAAAATGTAAAAACATTGAATATAGGTGACCGTGTAATAGTAGATCCTACACAATCCTGCGGAAAATGTAATGCTTGTAAAAAAGGTGAAAATTGTTATTGTGAAAACTTCGATGATTTTCAGCTTGGTATCAGTTTACATGGAACATTTACGGATTATTATGTGGGAAATGAGAAGTACCTATATAAAATTCCTGAATCTATGGACTGGAAAACAGCAATATTGGTTGAGCCATTATGCTGTGCTTTAAATTCAATTACTAAAGCAAAAGTAAAGCCAACTGATTCAGTACTGATTATTGGATGTGGAACCATTGGACTATTATGCCAGCTGCTTGGCAAGAAAATGGCAAAGCTTATTGTGGGTGTTGACATTGACATAAACAGAAGAAATTTTGCAAAAAAATTCGCACATCATATATATGAACCAAGTGAGTTAAATTTAAATGAGATTTTTAGAATAAATGATGGGAAAAAGTTTGATGTTATTATTGACGCGGTTGGTAACCAACTGGAAATGGCATTTGAATTTATTGAAAAGGGTGGAAGAATTGTACCAATGGGACTTTTTGATGACTATAAGTTTACTATTAAGCCTGTGGATTTTGTAAATTATGGTCTTGTACTTACAGGTGATGTTGCACTTCATAGTGCTGTTGGACCAGCGTTGGAAGTAGCAAAGGGATTAGCTGAATTAAGCAGCTTGATAACTAAAGAGTTACCACTAGCTAAATACGAAGAAGCATTTGATGACCTAATGGGGATCAACAAAAAAAGTGGCACCAAACAAGAAATCACTTCAATAAAAACAGTTCTTATTTCAAATATAGAGTAGGTCTCAGATAATAAAGGTTGCTGATTATGAGAAGATTATTTTAACTTGTTGTGCTATATGTTTTGCAATAAATCTTTTACATTACTAATTCAAATATTGCAAAATTCTTACATGAAAAATCTTTATTGCAGCATATATAATTTGAAATTTGAATTAGATTAGCATTACAACTATATAGGACACGAAAAGTAAATTACATGGATAAATAAGGTTATTTTCGTATTCTATGAGTTTCAAAGGAAATATAACGCGAAATTTTAATAAAAATGTAAAGGACTTTTTGCGTTATATAGCACAACGAATTAATCTAGCAAATTATGGAGTAGTAAGAGCAATATCACGATTCCATTTTGTTTATGAAAGGGGTATTATGAAAGGATTCTTATCGGATTTACCAAACAACACAAAGTATTGCATAGTATTAGAGCCAATGTGGGCTATATTTGGGACAGTAGTTTTGTTTTATGCACCCTTGTATATGAAAGCAACTGGTGTGAACGAGATACAAATAGGGATAATTACATCAGTTAGTTTATATTTTGGTGCCATGTTTCATTTTTTGGCTGGCTCAATTACCAATAAGTTTGGGAGAAAAAGGACTACTTTTCTATTTGATCTTCTATCTTGGAGTGTTCCAATGATAATCTGGGTAGTAGCACAAAACTTTTGGTATTTTCTTATAGCAGGTATAATCAATGCAACTTCAAAAGTAGTCAACGTTTCGTTTAATTGCCTGTTGATTGAGGATGTAGGTGTAAAAAGCAGATCAAAGGTTTATGGAATTATTTATGTTATTATTTGCTCTGGTGGATTACTTACACCAGTTTCAGGGAGCATAATGTCTAAATATGAAATCATTCCTACAATGAAACTGATATACGTATTGGGGGCGATTATTATGACTCTGATGTTTATTTTAAGGAACAGGTTTGTTAATGAAACCCGTGCAGGTGTAGAGTTAATGAATAAATATGAAGGAGTAAATATTCTTTGTGGAATAAAAAACAGTTTGAAAAATGCTAAAAATGCTATTAAAGATAAGAACCTGCGATTAATGGTTGCCATTTACATAATTACAAACTTTATTGTTCAAATGAATATATTCTTAGTTTTATTTTATAAAGACCATTTAGGATTCAATGAATTGGAATTATCATTTATACCCGTAGTAGGGGCAATTGCAAATATTCTATTATATATTCGTCTAGTATCAAAAAATAATAAATTATCTGATGAAAGAAACTTGGTTAGGGGTATCTTAATGAGTGTATTATCAACAATTTCAATAATAATAATTCCACGAGGTAATGTTTTAATTCTATTAACCGTGAGTGCTTTATTAGCTGTAAGTACTTTGATGATGCAAACCTATAGAGATTCAATACTGGTAAACAGAATTGATGAACTTGAAAAAGCTGATATGCTTTCTGCAATACAAACAGTTACAACATTAATGATAATTCCTTCAGGTTATATATCGGGTATTTTATATAATTCAAGTCCCAAACTTTTGTTTATAATAATGGCAGCCATGTACGCAATTACTCTAATTATAGCTTTACGGCAAAAAAACGAAAATATAAATATGAAAGTAGTCCGGGTTAAATCATAATAAAAGTGTTACAAACAATACAATATGAATAGTTGAAACAAATAATTTAGAAAGGATAAAGTGAAATATAAACAAGATTATATCACTCGTAATAATATGTATGACTACCATATACATAGCTATCTATCTGGAGATTCAAAAGATAGCATGGAAGAATTATGTGAAGCTGCAATTAAGCACGGAATCAAAGAGATTGCATTTACTGAGCACCTGGATATTAACAAACCAACTATAAGTGAGTCTATTATAAAAATAACCCAACTAAACAAACAATACGATAAAAGCTTGAAAATCTTATCTGGTTTAGAGGTTAATAGTGATTTAAATAATAATAATGTCATTAGTAAAATCATTTCAAATGATTTCATTGATATAGTTATTTTTGGGATTCATGATGTAAATGGAATTGATCTTCATGAAGGGAATTATTTTTTTGGAAAAACTAAATTCAATTCATATTATGATTACTATAAAGAAGTATTCAAATCCATAAGCTGCTTTAAAAATTTTGACATTCTAGCCCATTTTGATTTGATTAGACGATATGATAAAAGCTGTTATAAATTTAAACAGTATATTGACCATAAGGATATGATAGAGGAAATATTGAAACTGTTAATTTATATGGGAAAAGGAATTGAAATAAATACGTCGGGCTTCAGATACGGTTTAAATTCTACATTGCCGAATATAGACATAATAAGGAGCTATAAAGAGCTAGGCGGAGAGATTATCACTATAGGATCAGATGCACACTCATCTAAATACGTTGGTTCTAATTTCAAGGAAGCTTATGAAATACTTCAGAGAATAGGAGTTAAGTATATTGCCAAATTTAAAAGGAGAAAAATAACTTTTGAAAAATATGATTCTGTAGACTAAGTATCCGTTACAATCTAGTCCTATTATGTTTATATGCATATTTTACGTTTCTGTATACCTTATTGAAATATTTTTGAAAACTAAAAGGGGTAAGTTAAAGCCATCCCTTTTTGGTTTTCAAAAATAGAACTGTTGACTTGCACCTTTATACAGTTACCCATTGACCATTCTCACTGGATCTTTTTAAAGCATCTATTATCTTCATATTCATATAACTGTCTTCCAGCGAAATCAACACATCAGTATCATTGTAGATTGCATCTGCAAAACCATCAAACTGTAGTTTGTATTGATTAACCGGGTCAAATGTGACTGTTCTGGTTCCTACACCATTTTGTACAATTACTTCACCTTTAACATCATTATAATCATTAAAAGGCACAGTTACTGTTAGGACACCACCTGTTCCATATACTTTAACTTCCTGTTGTGGGAAACTACTTGTTGAAACAGTATACAGACATCTTGCATCGCCAAAGTCAAGAATGGCAGACGAAAGAAAATCAGTCTTGAAATCCAGATGCTCCTGCATGTAGGATACAACTCTCACAGGTTCTTTTCTTAAAAGATAACGAGCAGAAGAAATTGCGTAGCAGCCAATATCCATTAATGCTCCACCACCGAAATCTTTAATATTTCTGATATTTTTAGGGTCTACATTGTTATAGGAAAAAACACTATGTATAGCTGTTACCTTTCCAATTTCATTAAAAGTTACCAATTCTCTTGCTCTTAGCCACTTTGGATGAAATCTATACATAAAACCTTCCATAAGCTTTATAGGCTTATCCTTTAGATAGGATATAACTTCTAATGTTTCTGAAGCGTCCATTGTCAATGGCTTCTCACATATGATGTGCTTCTTGGCGTCAGCAGCTTTTTTAATCCATTCAAGATGCATATGATTGGGTAGAGGAATATAAACAGCTTCAATATCATCATCAGCAAGTAATGCTTCATATGAACCATAATACTTTGAAATACCCAATTTCTCAGATGTTTTTTTTGCCTTGTCTTCAGACCTTGAAGCAATTCCATAGATTTCAACTTTATCAGATTGAGACAATGGCAGTAAAATTCGATTAATAAAATGTGCTGAAACACCTAGAACTCCCAATTTTAGTTTTTTAGTCATTATAAACCTCCTGTCTGGTTTATTTACAATTATTGTTATAAATGTATTCATTATTATATTTTATTTATAGTGATTTAATAAAATTATATAATGCTAATTTTTGATAGTCAAGCTTAACCATTATTTTGGATTAGTAACTGCCAAAGTTAATTCTAAGAGGCTTTTTAAGAAATGAATCTACTCAAAAAATTTTTTTTAAAAAACCCATAATAATTACACAAAAAATAGCAAAATATGAGCAAAAAATTACTACTTTCAATATTATATGCGCACATAGTGCATTGAAAATAATATATAATATGGTAAAAGTGAAGTATTTTCAAAACAGCTAGTGGTTTGTAACACTTCATTTTTATAATCCTATTTTAAGTGTTACAAATC
>CAYYEC010000099.1:0-10415 GCA_964470745.1 uncultured Eubacteriales bacterium
TAATGGTGTTAAGTCACCAGTTAGCGTAGGTGAGGTGAGTGGTAATACAAACACTAATATAATTAATAATGGCATTTTTGATGATGGGACAAATGATTGGACGCCGGGAAGTTCAACACTTTCTGTAAGCAATAATACATTGTCTATTACAAGTAATGGAGCTACTTATTTTCCTCAATCATCACAAATAACTAATGTTCCAATAATAGTAGGTAAGAAATTATATGTAAAAGCAAGAATAAGAGTGACAAATTCAAACTGTTTATGGTTGAGACTTTACCTTCGTGGTAGTGTAACAGAAGGAACTCGTCAATATGCTATTAATCAATCCCCTCCTATAGAAAATAATTGGTATGATGTATCTGCAATAATTACTATACCATCAGATGCTGCAGGATACGTAAGAATCATGCTTGAACATACTTATGCTGATGCGGCAACGGCAAATGGCAAAACAATGGAAGTGCAAGAGATAACGGTTGTTGACTTAACAGCAGAAGGGTTGGATAGTTTAACAGCAGATGAATGTAATGCAAGGTGGAATTGGTTTGACAGCACTAAATCTACAAACTCTGTACTTGTTAAGTCGGTTGGGAAGAATTTGTTTGGTGATTCTCTTGAACTAGGGGCATATAGTTCGGTTGGTGCAAAAATATCAGATGCAAACGTACTGCGTTCCGTCGGTAAAACTCGTATAAAACCATCAACAACATACAAATTAAGTTCAGACCTTGGATACACATTTAGCGCATCGACATATGATTTGAGCGGCAATTTCATTTCACGTGCATTCGGTATAACAAGTTTTACAACAGAGTCAAATGCCGCCTATGTCGCAATTGCTACCACGGTTTCAGGTCAAAACAATTTGGATGTAAAAATTCAATTGGAAGAAGGCTCAATAGCCACCAGCTACGCTAAATATGAAAAAAGCGAAGTTTATTTTAATGGTAAGTTAAATTCTATTCAAGATGTTAATGGAAATATCACAACTAGAGATAAGGTTGATTTCAGTAGTGGAGTCTATACTCAAAATACAAATAAAGTTATAGTTCAATCTGCTGATATAACATCACTTAACACTTCAAATGGAGGATACGATATCGTTCAAATTGATGGGGTTTCAGAATTAGATCATATTATAAATGTCAGCACGAAAGCAAATATATATACTGCTGATGGATATAATATTACAATTTACGGAACAGCAACTCCAAATACTTGGTATCAATCAACAGGGAAATTACGAATTGTTGTTGCTAAAGGACAGTATAGTAGTTTAGCTGATGCGCAAGCAAAATTAACTGGAACTACGCTAATTTATCAATTAGCAACCCCAACTACAGAACAACAAAGCATTCCACCACTAATCGCATACTCAAATGGAACAATTTCAATTGAACCAGTAGTTCAAGATGTGGGCATATACAACAACGGAATAACAATAACTAATACAGATTTGCCAATCAAATCTATAGAGAGCGTTACTAAAATAGAATATGACGAATATGGAAATAGAAAGTTGACTACTATAGCTCCTTCAATGATTTCTCATACGAATGGTATAACAATTACAATAACAGGTGCATCTAAAGATGATATGTATGAATATGTCTACCATTATGACAATTCATTAACAACAATGCCTACAATGAAATATTCAGTAGCAGTTACCCAGGAGGGAGCTATAAGCGGAAATACAGATGCGATACAAAAGAATGGGGAATTGATAGAGACTATATTGCAGCAGATAGAGGAATTGATGAATATGGTGCAGTAGAAGCAGGATTAGCAGGATTTTGATACAGGATTTTCAGGATTATGAGAAGGAGTAACAGGATTTTAAAATCATGAGAATCAATCTTTTTTAATCCTGTAAATCCTGCTCCAAGAGAGGAGAGGTCTATAATGAAGAGGACAATGAAATTTGGAGTAGTTTTTATAATTATAGTTGTTTTGATTAGCGGAATGTTTACTGTAAGTGCAGAGTACAGTGTATCACAGGAGGTTACATCAAGTGTGTTTAGTTTGCCAGGGAATACTATTGAGGGCAAGATGGACATGGTGTTGAAGGGTAATACTTATACAAATCTTATTGAAGGTTCTAATATGGATTCGGATAGTGATGGTAATGGTATTGTTGATAGCTTTGCTCCGAATAGCACATCAGGAGAAGGTGCAGATTTTTCAGTCGAAAATGATTCACAAAAAATAACATTAAATACTGCTAATTCTGATGGATATTCATTTGTTTATCAAAGTATCCAAGGGTTTAACGAGGGAGATATACTAGCATTTGGAGTTGAATACAAAACGAACAGTACAGCAGGTTCAAGCTTTAAGGCAAATGCAGTAGTCTACTTTTTAGATAGTAATAATTCATGTATTGGATTTAAGGAAGTTTACGGAACAAGTTCAGCAGGATTTAAAAGATTTAAAATTGAAAATATAATTTTACCTGCTAATACGGTTAAGTTAAAAATAGAATTAAGAGCCAGAGTAGGAATGGATACCTCAAGTAGAGGAACAGTTTGGTATAAAAATGTATTGTTAATAAAAGAGAATACATTAAAAAATTATATTCCATCAGGAACAAAGTCAGCGCAATCTTTAAATATTAAAAGTGTAGGTAAAAATTTGTTTAATAATAAAATTGAAGATTTAACTAAAAATTCATGGAATAACACAAACCTTTTTTTTGATTCTACTTATATAAACTATATATCGAGTGGAGGTGAATTAACTAATAGCTATAGAAGAAAAATTCAGCTAAAATCAAATACACAATATACTGTTGGATTCAAAAATTTAAGTGGAGACTTTGCTAATATTCTTATTGATTATAGAATAAGTGGTTCAATTCATTATGTCAGTGATACTGAAATGAATGAAACATTTACAACAGATTCTACGGGAATTGTTGAAATGGGATTTGTAACTGAAGGACAAAATTCATCTGCAAATGCCAAATTTAACATTATGTTGCAAGAAGGCGTAGATTCAACAGAATATGAACAATATATAGAAAGTAAAATAAATAATCTAGAAGGATTAGAATTAAACTCATTACCTAATGGAGTACAGGATGAAGTTGATTTTAATAATTCTATATTTGTTAAAAGAATAGGAAAATGTGTTTTAGATGGAAGTTTTGATTGGCAAAGAAATTTTGATAAAATAGGCTATAAAGAAGTAAGAATATCAAATACTGAGTTTGCTAATGCAGCCAAAAATTATGGTACTATTTTATTTAAAGACAATGAAATACCTTTGAATTATGATGGTACGACAGGTGCTATTACAATTGATAGAGACCACTATAGAACATATGAACCTAATGATTTCTTTTTGATAGCTATTTCTGATGCTGATTCTGGCTGGAGTGATACGTATTACCCATCTTCACAAGATATAAAAAATTATTTTAATCAACATCCATATAAAATTTACTACCAACTTGCCCAACCTGAAACAATCCAACTAACCCCACAAAACCTGATAGCCTACCCAAATGGCACAATAATAGTCCAAACAGAGGATGTCTCAACCCTACCCACAATTGCGTACTCTGTACCAATTGATACAGGTAGCTCTGTGGACAACCTTGTTGAACAAGTAACAGGCTTGTTTGATATGGTTAACAACAATTCAGAGGCTATTAGAAGCCTTCAGAAAAATACTCCATCTATAGCACCAATATATATAAACTGTACGCAAGACAAAGAAATCAATGTTGCATTAACAGTGGCTAATATCAGAGATATTGATCAAAGGACATTTACTGTTACATATAACACAAATGATTTTGACTTACAGGATTTATGTACTTCGACAAATACATTGGAGAATAATACAATAAACAGCACATATCCAATAGATGGAACTGATGTTGTGATATTGGAAAATACTATAGATGGTACAGTAGGTAAAGTGAGATTCAGAGTAAATAAATATGTATCATACGGAAATAGTTGGTCGGGAGTAGTTAATACACTTGCATTAAAAGCAAATGGAAGTGGTCAGAAGAGTATAACTTTTGAAGTTGAGTAATCAGAATCACGGATTTATGGGATTGCACAGATGACACGGATTAAAAATCGGAGAAATCCATTAATCTGCGTAATCCGTGATTCAGACAGTGAGGAGGTAAATAATGAAGAGGATAATGAAATTAGGAGTAGTTTTTGTAATTATAGTTGTTTTATTAAGTTGGATGTTTACTGTAAGTGCAGAGTATAGTGCGCCACAGGAGGTTACAGCAAGTATATTTAGTTTACCTAATGATACTATTGAGGGTAAGATGGATGTTGTTGTGAAGGGGAATACTTATATTAACTTGTTAGGGGACGGATTTAAAACAAGCACTAATCTAGGTAGTTTTAGTGGGACATATACGGATAATGGATATGCAAAATTTATCGGAAGTGGCAGTTATAAAAATTTCTTTTTTAATATGAATAAAGTTGATTTAAAAGTGAATACCCAATATACTATACTAGTTGATATTAGAAAGAATACTTTAGATGGCACATTATATGTTAATCAAAGTGATGGAAAGACAGCTTTTGATGAACAACGTACTATAAATGCTGGCTCAACTGGTGAATATAAATTTCTTTTAACGACCGTATCAGATTTTAGCGATGTTAATTATTCATTAAGAGGTTTTGTAAGTAAAGATGCAACTGATGGAGAAATCGAACTCAGAATTGCTATATATGAAGGTGACTTTACAGAAAAAACAGTTAAATACCTTGAAACAACAAAAACAACAAAATTACAAAATATCAGTTGCTATAGTAAAAATGCTTTAAAAGATGGTTTTCTTACAAGTAATAATTTATCTAGCTTTAGTGGGATATATTTAAATAATGGATATGCAAAATTTGTTGGTAGTGGTAGCTATAAGAACTTCTTTTTTAATATTGAAAAAGCAATTTTAGAGGAGAATACCCAATATACTATACTAGTTGATATTAGAAAGAATACTTTAGATGGCACATTATATGTTAATCAAAGTGATGGAAAGACAGCTTTTGATGAACAACGTACTATAAATGTTGGCTTAACTGGTGAATATAAATTTCTTTTAACGACTGTATCAGATTTTAGCAATGTTAATTATTCATTAAGAGGTTTTGTAAGTAAAGATGCAACTAATGGAGAAATCGAACTCAGAATTATGATAGTTAAAGGAGATTGGATTAGTAAACAACTTGAATATGAACCCTATAAAGAAAGCACCGCATATATACCTGAAGGAACAGAACTATACTCCCTACCAAATGGAGTACAAGATGAACTTGATATCGGAAAAGGCCTTCTAACAAAACGAATCGGTCAAGACTCAAATGGTGACTACTACCAACTATCCCAACCCGAAACAATCCAACTAACCCCACAAAACCTGATAGCCTATCCAAACGGCACAGTAATAGTTGAAACAGAGGATGACTCAACCCTTCCCACAATTGAGTACTCAGTACCAATTGATATGGGCAGCCAGATTGATAATCATGAAGAGCAAATCAATGGATTATTGGACATGGTTAACAACAATTCCAAGGCAATAAGCTCCTTAAGCAGTAAAGTAAATGCCGGCCCATTCAAAATAACCTGCACACCAAATACTCCATTCAATCTGGTGCTTACAGCAGGAAACACAAATGACTTTGGGAGCAGAAAGTTTACAGTACTTTACAATGAGGATGAACTTGATGTCACAGATCTGTGTGCAGCTACTACAGAGCTTGATACAGGGACAAGCCCTATGATTGAAGGAACCAATATAGCAGTCAGTAAGGATGATCCTGGCATTATTGAATTTATTATATATAATCCGGTTGAAGAATCAAAAAACTGGTCTGGTGCTGTAAATACTATAGTATTTACTCCAAAGACAGGAGTAAACGAGGCTACAGTCACTTATGTAGTAGAATAAGGAACAGGATTTAAATTCAGTGAATCATGGTTCAGACTGATAATCCGTGTAATCCTGGTAATCCTACAAATCCGTGATTCAGACAATTAATTATTAGGAGGTTTACAATGTATAGAAAAAAGCGAATTATATCAAATCTATTACTATTAGCTTTTATTTGCACAACTTTATTTGCAAACTACAGTCCAGTAATTGCAAAGAATAATAAAGCCCAAACTAAAGTAACTCAAAGTAATAGTAATAAAGATTCAGTTAATGATGGCAATAAAAAAGTAAGCAGGGAAAAAACTGAACTGATTATAAAATATAAAGATGGTGATTCTGAAAGCAAAAATGACAAAGTAAAAAATGATGTAAAAAACAAGCTGAAGTTGAAAAAGCTTGATAGTAGGAAAAAAGTTAATAAGTTAGAAGTATTGGAAATTGACGAGACTGATGATATAGATGAAGTTATAAATGAATTAAACAATAACACTGATGTTGAGTATGCTCAGCCAAATTATCAGCTGGATTTATTAAGCTTACCTCAGGATGAATACTTTTCTGTCCAGTGGGCTGTATATAATACCGGTCAGGTAGCAGGTGGACAGGAAGGTATTGCAGGAGTAGATATAAATTTATTACCTGCTTGGGAGATTACAAAGGGTTCGCCTGATGTAGTTGTTGGAGTACTTGATACTGGTATAGATATAAGTCATGTAGATTTGGCTTCAAATATCTATGTAAATACTAGTGAAATAGCTGATAATGGTATTGATGATGATAATAATGGATTTATTGATGATTTAAATGGCTGGGACTTTTATAATGAGGATAAAACAGTCTATGATGTAGTATATGGAGAAAATCATGGTACCCATGTAGCAGGAATTATAGCAGGGGATGATAATGGGATAGGTGTAGTTGGAGTTGCACCAGATGTAAAGGTATTACCATTGAAATTCATTAATGGCTCATATGGATACACTTCAGATGCAATTGAAGCTATTGAGTATGCAAAGCAGATGGGAGTAAGCATTATTAACTGCTCATGGGGTGGATGTAGCTATAATTATGCTTTGAAGGATGTAATAGAGAATTCAGGCATATTATTTGTATGTGCAGCAGGTAATGATGGAGCAGAAACAAGTGTTTACCCAGCAGCTTTTGATTTACCAAATGTTATTTCAGTTGGAGCTATAGATAATAGAGGTGAAATTGCAGGCTTTTCAAACTATGGCGATAATGTGGATGTATATGCACCTGGTGTAGATGTGATGAGTACATTACCTGATAGTGGGTATGGTTACATGAGTGGTACATCTATGGCTGCACCTTATATAACTGCTTCTGCATCGTTATTTTTATCATTAAAAAATAATTTGAATAATATAATTTTAAGTAGCTTGGTAGATAATAGTACCAATATATCTGAAGGAATACAATTAATCAATATATATAATGCTTTAAAGAAAATTGATGAAATGGAAGAAATAACTGTAAATACTAGAGCTGATGAATATCCTTTAGAAACAGTTTATAAAGATGTATACCAAAAGGACAGGGAACAATATATTGGAATATTAAAAAATTTAAATAGTTTTTCTGAAGCAAGTAGTGAGGAGTTGGAATTTTTAAGTAGATATTTAGAGATAGACTACAATTTACTATTTCAAGCAGAAAGACATGGATATTCAATAGATGACAGTATTCTAGTAGCAAAAATAATTACTGTTGCAAATTTAAGTTTTGAAGAAATTGATAAAGGACTTGAAAATTATAATAATTTAGTTAGATTATATAATGGAGCCGTTCAATATGCTAATTTACTGGACAGATGGGACTTTTCGACAAATACTATAGAAGGTATAAAAGCATGCTTTATAAAAGGAAATGATGTATTTAATCTTGAAAGGCCAGCTGTCATATCAGAAATATACGGAGTAGACATAAATGATGTAAAAGCACCAAAAGGTAAAGAAGATGATATTTGGGATGCCATAGAAAAACAATATTCACAAGCCGATACAAATAAACTCTATAACTTTATATTTGAAAATAATATAAGTGTAAAATGGTTTTTAGAATATACTTTTGAAGAAAAAATAGAATGGGATGATTTCTATCAAAAAGTAAAAGATTATTATGATCAGGTTATACAACCATATAACCATGAAAATAATAGTTTACAAAGCAATATGGCTCTAACTACACTAGGTCTTGAGGTGGATTCATATGATGCACCATTTAGTTATAAAAAATATAACGAAGATAAAGTTGAGGTAAATACAGGAAGTCTCATATTTGAAAATGAAGATGTTTATCTACCAGGCAAAAATGGATTGGATTTTAAGCTTATATCGAGATATGATTCTGATGAAGATCGAAACTATGAATATGAAATAAAAAGAAAAACTGGCAGTGAGATATTTTATGATGTTAATATAAAATTCAATTTTTATGAAGATTATGATGGAGATGGAACTTATGTATGGGAGAATAGCTATGTAAAAGAAAAAAGAACACGAATTAATGAAGGTGAATACCAACGGTTAATAGATATATATTGTGGTGATGAACCGGTAACATACATAAATGGTGATGAAAAATTAGTTTTCTATTTGATGCAATCAAGAGAATATTATGATTCAGCTATTGAAGGAGAAGAATTCTTTACACAAGTTTCAGAATATACAGCTACATATAATCAGAAAGATTCACCACTTGGTACAGGTTGGAGTTTTGTATTTGATTCTATAGAGATTTCGGGAGATAGCTATCATAATGATCAAGAAGGGGTAACTGTATATTTAATAAAGAAAGAAGATGGCAAGTTTTTACATCTAGCTAGCGGTCAGGTATATGAAATAGGGTCTGATTTAAAACTGGTTAATTATAAATTGGATGATATGTGGCTTGAATATAATTCTTCCTATACAAATGGACAAAATGTTACCTCATATTATGCACTGGTCTATAAAGATGGTGTAAAAAAATATTTTGCTGAAGATGGTAGACTATTAGCAATAAAAGATAGATTTAACAATACTATAGAGTTTCAGCATACTACTATAAGGAATCACCCTGTTGTAACAAAAATAATAGATACTTTAAACAGAGAAGTCACAATAGAGTATGATTTTAATAATTACGAAGTTGTTGTGACAGCACCGGATAATAAAAGAATAGTATATAGATTAGAAGATAGCAGTAATCTAATAGACGAAGCAACAGGAGATAATATACCATTATATAGAGTAATTAAAAGAATAGATGCAGAAGAAAGAGAGACAAATTTTCAATATAATTATAGAACCAATTTGATATATTATACATATAATTGTGCAATAGGCAGTGCAAGTAAAACCATATTATCAAAGGTTATATATCCAACGGGTGCATATGTAGAATATACTTATGATGATGCAAAAAGATTTTTATCATATGGAGGACATGAATGGTATCCAGTTGTGAAAAAAAGAGAAATGGTAGAGGAAAGTGGCACAATTATAAGTGTAAGGGAATATGCATATGATAATAATTACACCAGGTATCCGTTTTATACTGAAGATAAGAGAGACTATCAACTGGAAGGGTTATATCCAGAATCCTATAAATTTATTATTGTAGATAATAATGAGTTAGCTACAAACCTGGAATATGAATTTGACTACAAAAATCTATTAACCAGTCAATCAGCATATAGAAGTATGGTACTAAACTATGTTGACGGATTTTTAGATAGTGTAGATAAATACCTTATGTTTAACAGTAGTGAATATGAATATGACAGTTCTGATTACCAACTGACCAAAAGCAGTACTAAAACATATACAATACCTTCTTCAGGAAAAAAATCCGACCAAAATCTTAATAAATATCTACTTAAAACAGAAGACTATGATTATGATAATTATGGTGATTTGGCAAAATACTGGGGAACAGACGCAAGCCGTGATGGGAATAATCAATTAACTAATGCTGACAATGACGAACACTTGGTGAAATATACATATGATACTACCCACTACCATTTACTAAAGCAAAAAGAATACAAAAAATACTCAAATACTATAATAAAAGAAGAATATGCCTTACCCACAGATGGAAAGACTATATCATGGGCTAAAATCTATGAAAATAATGTATTAAAAAGTCAATCATGGTTTGGATATGATAGTTATGGAAATGTAACAGAAGAAAGAAATTATCTTGCAGATAATAACTGGGCAAATTATATAGCCACTAAATACAGTTATACAGACAATGATACAAATAGAAACGGACAATTTACCGGTGGGTACATGACAAAAAAATGGGTAGAAGGGGTTAAAGATGCAGATGGAAACAATGTAACTGCAAAATCAGGTAATACTCCGGGAATCATAGATGAAGAATATAAATATGACTGGTATGGTAACATCAAACAAGAGTGGGACCGAAATGGAAATTTTACAAGTTATCAATATGACAAGCTTGGAAGAATTACAATATT
>CAYYEC010000100.1:0-5418 GCA_964470745.1 uncultured Eubacteriales bacterium
TTGGATTTGGTAAGACAATTGAAGTGGGTTTAATAATGAAAGAACACATTCTTAGAGGAAATATTCATTCTGTTTTGGTTGTAACTCCAAAGGCATTAGTTCTTCAGTGGAAAAGTGAATTATCTGAAAAATTTGATGAGCATTTCATAGCTTCAGAGGATGAAGAGTTTGATTATAATAGTAATAAGATTATTATATCTTTTAATAAATTATCAAGGAATGTTGATAAATTTCTTGATCGCCAGTGGGATTTAATTATTGTTGATGAAGCCCATCTATTAATAAACACAAGTTCAAAAAGAAGACAGGCAATAACCCTAATTGATCGTAGATATATGTTGTTGTGTACTGCAACTCCGCTTTGTAATAAACTGACAGACATATATAGCCTGGTTGATCTCCTTTATCCTGGAATTTTGGGAACAGAACGAAATTTTAAGAAAAAATACTTTGAGGACAGTACTGGGAGAATATGCCGTGCTGAGATGAGAAATGAATTAAAAAAAATTGTATCAAAAGTAATGGTAAGGACATTAAGAAAAGATAGTGGAATACCATTTACTGATAGATTTGTATATTCAGTTAGAGTAAGTGCATCTAATGAAGAGAATACTTTATATGATTTTGTAATTAGGTTTTTAAGAAAAATATATATTGGAGAAGACCATTCAAATATATTAGATATAGGCAAGAAAATATTTGGACAGTCAAAAAAGCAAAAAGGAAGCTTTTTGTTGATGAAAGAGTTAATTACTTTGCAGCAATCACTTTCCAGTAGTCCTAGAGCTTTAATAAAGAGTCTGGAAAATAGAAAATTGAAGAATCCATCAGAATATGAAGTGATTGACCAGTTAATTAAACTAGCCTTGAATGTTGGCAGTTATTCCAAAACTGAAAAATTAATTGAAACTCTAGTGGGCATTCCGGATGAGAAAGCAATTATCTTTACATTGAGACTTGAAACGGCTTACATGCTATGCGACATTTTAAATGAAAATTTTATGATTGCAAGAGTATATGAAGGCAGATTATCAGGATATGAAAGACAAGCAATAATAGAAGAATTTAGAAATGGAAATTTAAAATATATTGTTGCAACAGATTCTGCAGCTGAAGGACTCAATCTTCAAAATGCCAGTGTAGTTATAAATTATGACTTGCATTGGAATCCAATGAAAATTGAGCAGAGAATTGGAAGAGTACACAGGAGAGGTCAGCAAAAAGATGTGACAGTTTTTAATTTTGTAATGAAGGATACTATTGATGATTACGTATTAAAGGTTTTATATGAGAAAATAGACTTATTTAAAATGACAGTTGGTGGCATTGAATCAATTTTATCTGAAATTAAAGATGGTGACTTTGATATAGAAGAAACAATAATGGATATTATTTTGAGGCATGCAAATAAAAGAGATATTGAGAAAGAGATGGATAAGTTAAGGCGGGATATGGATTTTAAAAAGGAGCAAAATAGGCTCCGGGAAGAATTTTCGCAAGGAGTGTTGGATTAATTATGAAATTATTTGATAATTCAGAACTTCAAGCATTTGTTGAAATGTATTTTAAAATGAAAGGTGCGCTAATAGAGGAAAAAAATCAGGAATTTTTCATAGTAAAATTTCCTGATGGGAAAAAAGAAATATTTACATATCTATCTAGAGTTGCAGCTGACAATAAAGATATAAAGCTTATTGCAAAGGGAAGTAAAGTTCTAAGGTCAATGGTTGAAGAATGTAGTAAAAAGACTGTTTATTCGCAATTAGATATGTCATATAATTTTGAGAGTGTGAATGTATCTCTAAAACCTAAAGTTTGCTGTGACTTGTGTCCATTTTTTACAATGTGTGAGCATAAAGATAACTGTTGTGATTTTTGTAATTACTTTAAAAATTGCAATTCATGCATAAAGAATGCTGAACTGGTTGAATTTGGAGAGATTAAGAATTCAAGGAAGATTGAATTAATTTGTTTTATATTCTCTGCTGAAATCTCAAATGATTATAGCTTAAGTAATAAAATTGAAAAAATGGTAATGATTTTAGTTGATTTAAAGACTTTTGAAGTTTTAGATAGTGTTCTCGTTGATGATATACTTAGTCTTGATTTAAAAGGTTCAACTGAATTTATAAATTTAGATGAAAGTTTATATCATAAATGTCTTCAAATCTCCAAAAAAGAGGCTGACAAAGTACTAAATAAACAATTAGAGGTCTTTAAAGGAGATATAGAGGGCCCACTGAATGATAAGATAAGAGCAATTATTAATAAATATGAAGAAGAGTACACTGAAAATTATGCAAGAATGTCACTGGAACAGCTTGAAGAAATGCAGAAAGAGTGCCTGGAGCTTTGTAATAGAGAAATTAGGGGTTATACAATTAATGTAGACTATCATCTTAGAAAAGTAATTATTTTAAGAACCATTAAAGACAAGAGGGAATTAATATTTAAGCTATTAAATACACAAACCAAAATATCCATATTGGCAGATATTTTTTTAAGCAGAACTGATATAAGCTGCAGTCAATGTGGACTGGAATTAGATTTAGGCTATGTTTGTAAACAGGGGCATGTTATTTGTAAAAGCTGCGCAGATATTTGTAGTATATGTGGGGATGTAATCTGTAATATTTGTGATGACGAAAACTATATCTGCTCAACATGTGGAGAAATCGTTTGCCATGAATGTAAAAATACATGCTCTTCATGTGGCGCAATTTTATGCAATTCCCATGCATATAAATGTAAAGATTGTGATGAGATATTTTGTATTGATTGTTATGAAGTGTGTAGTATATGTGATTCTACTGTTTGTTTGAATCACTCATTTAACTGTAAAAAATGTAATGAGTCTATTTGCAAAGAACACTCCAATAAGTGTGAGGAATGTGGTGAATTATTCTGCAATGAACATATAAATTTATGTGATATTTGCAATAAAAGTCTTTGCGGAAGGCATTCTTTTATCTCAAACTATAGCATGAGGCAAGTCTGCAAAGAACATATTGAAAAATGCAATGAGTGTGGAGAGCTATTTGTAGAAGATGAGGTTGAAAAATGTAGTGAGTGTGGTAAGGCTTTCTGTCCTAATCATATTGAAAAATGTAATCAGTGCGAAAAAATATATTGTTCAGACCACATTAATAAGTGTATGTGTTGTGGAGAAGCTTTCTGTGAATGTACAAAAACAATAAAATGTAAATTATGTGGTGAAGAGTATTGTCAATCCTGTGTTGATAAGAATGGATATTGTAGAATCTGTAATGAGCTTAATGAGACTGAATCTAAAGATGATATAATGAGTTTTATAAAGGTATATCCTGAAGTAGAAGAATTTAATAAGTTTTATATAGGAAAAGGCTTTGGAATCAAAATTTTGTATTCTAAAAGCCTATTGAAAAACTATTTACTTGTTTTGAATAATCAAGGTGAATTAATTAGATACAAGAAAATTGGCTTTTTAGGAGCTATAGTATTAAAGAAAAATCTAAAGAAAAAAAGCAGGTGATTTTATGAGACCGGTCTCCTTGTATGAAAAACTATTAGAATTGTATATAAATGATGAAGAACCTGACTTTCAGACTTTAAAAAGATGTGTTATTAATTATTTACATAGAAAAATTGGTGAAAAAAAGGTTAAAAGAATTATTAATGATGCATTAGGGAAACATGATATAAAAAACGATGTATTAAAGCTTAGAGCTAGAAATAATCTTTCGAATCATATTGATTCTATAGTAGAAAGCAGGATAAGAGAATCTATTAAATGTTCAACTGGATTTGACATTGATGCATTAGATGAACTAAAATTTCAATCAATTATTAAGCTGGTACTATTAAGTTTTGGATATAAAATTTTATATATTCCAAACCTCTATACAGATAGTATTAATTTTATAGTACATAGGGATGAAGTAAAAATTGCAGTCCTTTCTGTAAAGAGCGCTGCAGGGTTTAAAGTTGGACCAAGAATAATTGAGCAGGTAAGAGTAGTTGCAAATTATTATAATTGTGAACAAGCTATAGTTTTTTCAAATGCATATTTTGATGAACAGGCTATACGTAAGTCAAATAATATAGGAGTTATTTTGTTAGATAGAGATAAACTCATACCTCTGGTTGAGAGCTACATCAAAAATCGGCAAGAAGAGGAAAAAGAATATATATTATCCTTTGAAGAAGCTCAAAAGAGTGATATATATCTAGAAGGAGAAATGAAATTTCCAAAAACGAAAGTACAAGTAGTATATATAAAATATAGTTTAGATAATCAAAAAACGATTCTTACTTTTGAAGGTAAGCTGCTAAATACCGGTAAGAATCCTTGCGAGAAAATAAAGATGAATATTAAAGTGTTTAATCGAGAAGGTGATATTTCATTCGATAAAGTTTTTGCGATAGATAAAGGAAGATTGAACAGTAAAGAAGAGATAGATTTTAAATTTTCTTTTGATAAAGTAGAACAATTTGATTGGCTGGATTTATGTAGGTATCAGCTTAAATTGGACTACAAGAACACAAGCAAAATTTAGTATTCTCAAGATTTAACGGAGTATATTTTCCATCTATACTTGTATATATATCAATAATTTAATAAAATAAGAATAATAGAAACATAGTTTATGGAATGTTAAAATACAACTTCTTCTGAATTTTTACATGACTTTTTTTATCATTGCAGGATATGTGAAAGAGACGAAGTATTATTTGAGCAGACATTTAGTTTTGGAGGATATATGTTAAATGGTTTTGGAATCAATGACAATAATATAGAAAACAAAAGTACGCATAAAACTCTACAGATTTTGAAAAACGTTTTTAGTTCACAATCAATAGTTATTTCTCTTAGGATTATTGTATCGTATATAGTTATTGGGTCATTATGGATTCTTTTTTCAGATAAAATAGTACATAGATTAATTGATAATAAAGAAATGATAGAAAGAATAAGTACCATAAAGGGATGGTTCTACGTTCTTGTTACAGGATGGTTTGGATTTATTATTATAAAGAGATCAATAGATAGAAGTCAGAAAGCTGAAAAAGAAGCCATTGAACGATATGATGAGTTAATTGCAACGTATGAAGAGTTGGAGGCTGCAAATTCTGAGATAGCCAGCTCTAAGGAGATACTTAAGCAGCAATATGAGGAATTTGAAAAAAATCAAATAGCTTTAAGGGAAAGTGAAGAGAGGTATAGGTTAGCTGTTGATGGGATTAATGACGCCATATGGGACTACTATGTTCATGATGATAATCAAATTACATACATATTTGATAGAACAAAATTATTGCTTGGATATAATAAAGATGAGTTACCTAATACAATTGATGCATTAAGATATTTGATACATACTGATGACATGGAAAAGTTTGACCAGAATATGAAAAAAGTTTTAAATAATCAAACGGAGT
>CAYYEC010000100.1:5428-10053 GCA_964470745.1 uncultured Eubacteriales bacterium
TTATAATTGTGAATATCGTTTAAGAGCCAAGAATGGAGAGTATAAATGGATACTAAGTCGAGGTAAGGCAATTTTTGATTCAAATGGAGAGGTGGTTCGTGTTGCTGGTTCTCATACGGACATTACGGAAAGGAAGAACGTAGAAGAACGAAATAAGTATCTTGCTTATTCTGATATTTTAACAGGATTACCAAATCGAAGCTCGTTTGAAATTAAGGTGGCTGAATGTATTGAGGAGGTAAACAAAACAAATTCCGGGTTTTGCATTTTTTTATTTGATATAGATAATTTTAGGACTATAAATGATACATTTGGTCATTCTTTTGGAGATGATTTATTAAAAAATATTTATAAGTTTATTGCTTCTCAATTGAATGAGGATATTATAATGTCCAGGCTAGGCGGGGATGAATTTGCAATATTATTCCTTATGGTAAATAATATTGAAGAGGCTTTGAATATTGCAGAAAAAATAAAAAACTTATTTAAGAAGGCATGGATTGTAGAGAAGAGAGAATTTTATATAACTATTAGTATTGGTATTTCTTTATATCCTTTTCATGGAGAGGATGTAGGAACATTAATAAAAAATGCCGATTTAGCTATGTACAAAGCAAAGGAAATCGGGAAAGATACATATTATATTTATAGATCATCTTTAGATAGAGAAATATCTAATAGATTAGAAATTGATAGCAGTTTGAGAAAGGCTATAGAGTTAAATGAATTCTTGATTTACTATCAACCTCAAATTGAAATCGAAACCGGAGAGATTATAGGGGTAGAAGCATTAATAAGATGGAAGCACTCTAAAAATGGGTTTATATCTCCTGTAGAATTTATTCCTATTGCAGAAGAGACAGGATTAATTATACAAATAGGAGAGTGGGTTTTAAGAGAAGCATGTAGGCAAGGCGCAGAGTGGCATTCTAAAGGTTTGGAAAAATTTAGTATGTCTGTTAATTTATCTGCTCGGCAATTTCAGCAAATAGATATTGATAAGGTAATAAAAAATATTTTGGAGGAGACTAATTTGCCTCCTGAGTATTTGGAATTAGAAATTACTGAAAGTGCTGCAATGAAAAATCCAAGGTTTACCGTACTTATGTTAGAAGAATTAAAAGAAATAGGTATAAAGGTGTCTTTAGATGATTTTGGAACTGGATATTCTTCCCTAAAGTATCTAAAAGAGCTTCCTATAGATACAATAAAAATAGATAAATCCTTTGTAAGTGATATAACAGAAGATTTTGAAAAACAGGCAATTGCAGAAGCAGTAATTACTTTAGCTCACAGATTGAATTTAACAGTTGTTGGAGAAGGAGTAGAAACAATATCTCAGTATAATGTTTTAAAAGAATATATGTGTGATAAGCTTCAAGGATACTTGTTTAGCAAACCTCTTCCACCAAATGAAGTTGAAGAATATTTAAAAAAAAGATATATTTATCTATAATGGGTTACAAAAAGGTTACTATTTGAAAGAGAGAAATTAATGAAACTACTTTTTTTTACAGATAGCCATATTAGAGGTACAACACCTAAAAATAGAAAAGATAATTATTATGATACTTTAAAAAAGAAGTTTTTCGAGATAAAGGACATAGTTGAAAAAGAAAATGTTGATATTATTTTAAATGGTGGAGATTGGTTTGATAGACCGGATATTTCACCTTCTATTGTGAGGGAATTTGCTCAAATAATTAATACTTTTAATAGGCCAATTTATACTGTTGCTGGAAATCATGATATTTACGGTCATAATCCGTCTACAATAAATAGAACTATGTTAGGTATACTTGAGGGTATAGGCATGGTTACATTAATGAATTTTGATGAGAAGATATTTGTTGAAAAAGATGGTCTTAGAGTTCAATTGTCTGGAAGTCCATATTCTTATGATATAGATGGTGATGAATTTAGAAAATACTATATTGTTAGAAAAGAAAAGGACGTTGATTATGCAATTCATATTATACATGGGATGCTTCTTAATAAGCCATTTTTTGAAGGAATACAATATACATTATTGGAAGATATAAAGGACACGGAGGCAGATATAACTTTAGCTGGTCACTATCATAACGGTTTTGGTGTGAAAAAAATTGATAGTAAGTATTTTATAAACCCTGGAAATATAATAAGAATTTCTAATTCTTTAGCAGAAATTAAAAGAAAACCTAAAGTAATTATTATTGAATTAGGATTAAGTATTTTGATTAATGAAGTTGAGTTAAAGTGCGCTCTAGATGGTGAAGAGGTGCTTGACAGAGAACAGCTGGAATACTCACATGATAGGAATTTAAAGCTTCACGAGTTTTATAATCAGGTTTCTACTACCGGTGAGTTTAAAAAAATTGACTTGAATAATATTATTGAAGATATAGCTGCAAATCAGGAAATTACAAAAGAAGTTAAAGATGAAGCTGTAAGGAGGATTGCTATTGCAAGAGAATCTCTTTCCAATAGTAATAGTGAGTAATGATTAAGATCAATAAAGTAAGTATAGAAAATTTTCAATCACATAAAAATACTATCTTAGTATTTGAAGATGGTTTAAATGTAATAACTGGGCCATCAGACCAGGGGAAATCTGCCATAATTAGAGCTATTAAATGGGTATTGTATAATGAGCCAAGAGGTAATGATTTTATCCGAAATGGGACGACATTTTCAAAGGTCTCAATTGAATTTACAAATGGCTTTACTGTAATTAGAGAAAGGTCAAAAAGTAAGAATCGATATACGGTTATAAACTCTCTCGAGGAATCAGAAGTATTTGAAGGTTTTGGAAACGAAGTTCCCCTGGAAATTGTCAAGGTGAGTGGAATCTCTCAAAGTTCTTTTAATTCAAATATCAGTACATCATTAAATATTGGAAATCAACTTGAAGGACCGTTTCTTTTATCTGAGACAGGAGCTATAAGAGCAAAGGCATTAGGAGCTCTAATTGGTTTGGATATTATTGATAAATCAATAAAAGATACTATTGTTGATTTAAGAAGAGAAAACCAAAATGCTGAAAGAATTAGGAATGAATTAAATGATATTTCTGAGAAATTAAATGAATACGAAAATCTGGAAGAAATAAAAGAAAGATTGGACAAAACTCAGAATATAATAAATGTTTTAAAATTATTGACTGAGAAAAAAAACAAGCTGGAAAATTTGAAATATAAAATTCAGTCATATAAAGATGAGTTGTATGAAATTAGTAAGACTTTAGAAGGAGTAAAAAATTTAGAAAGATGTAAAGAGATAGTTTTGAACAGCGAAGTAAGATTGAGAGATTATAAATTACTATTTCAATTAAATACAAATTATAGAAGCTTGGAGAATGACAGAAGTAAGTTGTTGGAACAAATAGATAAAACAAAAAATATTGAGTATTGTGAAAACATTTTAAACTTAATCTATGAAAAGAAAGAAAAATATGATAAATTAGAAAAAGCGTATTTTGTTTTTAAAAAGCTTAATAATGAAATAAGTAATTTGGAAAATGTTTTAAAGAATACTGTAAACTTTGAAAAACAAGAAGAATTGTTTAAAGATTTAAGTTTAAAAAAAGAGAAGCATGAAAAATATCTTCTTTTATCTAAGCAAATAGCAAGGTTGGACAAAGAAATAAGTGAGATTAAAAATGCCAATATTAGTAAGTTTTCATTTGAAAAAGGTACTAATTACATAAATAGAATTGAAGAAATAAGCAGTAAGCTTCAAAAATTGAAACATTTGAAAAAGATTGAGTTAGAGTTAGAAAAGAATATAAATGAGGGTGTTGAGTTTATAAAAAAAAATTCTAAAGAAATAAATATTATGTTAAAAAAATATTCTGAATATTTAAAGGCAATGGGTAAATGCCCCTTGTGCAGCAGCTTAATCAGTGATGAAAAGATAAATAAAGTTATTCAAATCTATCAGGAGGGAAGCTAAATGTCAAATGACTATGAAAAGACAATTAGTAAAATAAAAGAAAACTTAGATAAGGCAAAAAACGTAAAAATTAGAGCTGAAGCTAGATTAGAGCAATTAAATAAGCAAAAAGAAGAAATAACAAAGGAAATTGAGCAGCTAGGAGTAAAACCTGAGGAACTTGACAAAGAGATAGAAAAACTTACAATTGAAATTGAAGAACTTATAAATAAAGCAAATGAAATAATGCCAATGGAAATATAGTGGGGCAAGAGGTGATAGGTGATGGGCAGTAAAATTTGATTATCAATAAGCCGTTGCCTATAACCTATAGTCCATTTCTTGAAAGGAGAAAAGGTTTTTGAAAAAAGTTGGATTTGTTTCACTTGGTTGTCCTAAAAATTTAGTTGATAGTGAGATAATGTTAGGGCTATTAAAGGAAAAGGGTTTTGGTATAACAAATAATAAGAATGATGCACAAGTATTAGTTGTCAATACTTGTGGTTTTATTGAAGCAGCAAAGCAAGAATCAATTAATACTATTATTGAAATGTCCAAGTGTAAAGAGGATAAGTGTGAATTAGTAATAGTTACAGGTTGTTTAGCTGAAAGATACAATGAAGAAATAATAAAAGAAATTCCGGAAGTAGATGCTGTATTAGGGACTGGGGACTATGAAAAGATTGTTGAAGCAATTGAAAACTGCTATAAAA
>CAYYEC010000100.1:10063-10384 GCA_964470745.1 uncultured Eubacteriales bacterium
CTGTATACTATGGTAATATGGATGCGATTTCATATTTAGATAACAATAGAGTCTTATCTAATACAAATGGCTTTAATTATTTAAAAATTGCTGAAGGTTGTGACAATCATTGTACATATTGCATTATACCTTCATTAAGGGGTAAATATAGGAGCAGACTAATAGAAAAAATTATAGAAGAAGCTAATAGGCTAGCTGAAAATGGATGTAAAGAAATTATCTTGGTTGCCCAGGATACTACAAGATATGGTGTTGATATTTATAAGCAGAAGATGCTTGTTGAGCTTATTCGTAAACTAAGTAGTATACAAAATATTGAGT
>CAYYEC010000101.1:0-10366 GCA_964470745.1 uncultured Eubacteriales bacterium
CTTTAAAAGCATCTCCGACTGAATTTGTGGAAGAAGCACAAGCTGTAACAACACATTCAGTATAGCCTTTGGCTCCGAATTTAATACTTATAAGACCTGCTGATATATTTGAAATCATCATTGGCACAAAGAAAGGACTAACTCTTCCAGGTCCCTTTTCAAGGAGGATAGTATGCTGACTTTCCAATGTTTCGATGCCACCTACGCCTGTACCTATTATTACTCCAACTCTGTTTTTATCTTCATTATCTAAATTTAATTTAGAGTGCTGTACTGCCATTTGAGTAGCTGCAATAGCGTATTGGGCAAATCTATCCATTCTCTTTAAATCTTTTTTATCAATAAATTCGGCAGGATTAAAGTTTTTGATTTCAGCACCAACTTTTGTAGGTAGGTCAGAAACATCTATTCTATCAATTGTGCTTATTCCACATTTCCCGTTTTTAATTGAATCCCAAAACGGATTAACACCTATTCCTAAGGGTGATACAGTTCCTAAACCTGTTATAACCACTCTTTTTTTCATATTTTAAGCCCCCCTGTTTTAATTTTGAAATATATTTTTCATAAATATAAGCGTTAGTATATGGAGAATGTTTACATTAATAAAATTAACATATATGAAAAAATGAAAATGAACAAATATTGCTTTTTAAAATCTTTTATAATATCCTCTTAAACAAATATTAAGTTTATAAAAATAATTTGATAAATTAAGTTCCAATTTTTGAATAATTGCAAAAAAGTAAATTTCTTTTAAAATATTTAAATAAAAAGATATATAAAATTTGTGATGAACTTTGCTATAAGAGTATTCAGTATTTTTCAACTCTATTTAAAAATACAGTAGGGGTACCACCTATGGAATATAAAAAAAGAGGGTAGTTATTGACAAAATACACAATGTTTACACTTGGAGTATTAACATATATAATTACAATAATATTAATTTTACAGATTTCGAAGGTGTTTAATTTGTTGGATAGTAAAGAAATAATTGTTTCATGTGTAAACTATATTGAAAAAAATATTTTTAATAATATTTCTTTAGAAGAAATATCACAGAATATAGGTATATCAAAGTATTATCTCCATAGAATGTTTAAATCGCTAACAGGTGAATCTATAATGGAGTATGTTCAATCACGTAAACTATCTAACAGCATTGATGATCTTATAAATACTAATAAACGTATTATAGACATAGCTTTAGATTATGGATTTGAATATGAGCAATCATATATCAGGGCTTTTAGAAAAAAGTTTGGATATACTCCTCTAAAGGTTAGAAATGACCAGATTTCCATAGTAATTAAAGAAAAAATCAACATTAATGACGTTCTATCTGTTAATAGTTCTATTACTTATAAGCCATTTTTTGTGTTCAAACAGAAGTTTAATATTATTGGAAATAAACATAAGATATTAAGTAAATCAGGAGATAATATTGCAAACAATCTCGGAAGAGAATTTTTTTATAATTGCAAAGATAGGATTGATAATATAATAAATCCAAATATATATTTTGGTTATACTGACTGGAGCGGAAATGAGGATGGCTATATATATTATACTCCATCTGTACAGGTGAAGGATTTAACTCACGTACCTAAAGGTATGTCAGGAATATCTGTCCCTGCACACAAATACGTAGTATTTAGATTTATTGGTTTTTTCAGTCCTGATGAAATTAAAGGAAGACAAGTGGGAAGACTATTAATTCATTTGCACAAGAAATGGATTTATAAATCCAATTTTAAATTTGCAGATACATTTAGATTTGAATACATTGATACAACTCTATCAAAGGATAATTATTGCGAATTGGATATATACCAGCCAATTTCATATTTAGAGGATGAAATATGTTAAAAGGATAATAAGTATTTTTCAAATATCTTTTTATTCATACGTTTTGTCTTAATTTTTGAAGCAATTAAAACTTATCGTATTAAAAAATTAATATCCGGGATTCATTTTGACAAATTCATATAAAGTAAAAATCCGTACACTATTTTGGAAAAAACAAAAAATATGTACGGATTTTTATTTGCAAAAGACTTATAATAATTTTAGAGAATCTAAATAAACAAGAAATTGATAATTATAAACAATAATTATATATAACGCTACTGATATAAATTACATGATATTTAAATAAACTATGAAAAAGAAGCTTTACAAAACACTAGTAAAATGACTTTGCACTTATTTTTTATAAGAACGTAAAGGATTAAGTGCGAAACATATACTTAGGGGGTAGAAAATGCAAGGTGAAAATTACATAAGTGCATTAAAAAAGTTTGATAGTTTGTATAAGGACTTTTATAATTGGCTTGCAGGACAGTATGATTCTAAATATGGAGGATTCTATTATGCTAGAAGTTCCAAAGGCAATGAAGAATTCCAACCTGATATTGAATCTACAGCTCAGGCAATTAGTATTCTAAATAGATCAGATCTAATAAATTCTATGCCTAAATGGATGAAAGAACAAATAATTGAATTTTTTCAAAAAAGACAGACTCCGGAAGGATATTTTTTAGACCCACATAATAATATGTACGAAGTTGATAGAATGGTTGCCAGGGCAGTAGGTTATAGTTCAAACTGTTTGAAAATTCTTGGAGCCAGACCTTTATATCCTCTTCCGGGAGTAAAAGGATTAGATTCTTTGCCATATTATATGAAATCTCTAGAAATATATAGAAAGTGGATGGATGAGCGCCCCTGGGATTATTCATGGATGGCATGCGATAATATTTCTGCAAGCGGAAATTTTATTAGAAGTCTTCCTGACGGTGAAAGAAAACAATTTTTAGATATGGTCTGGAAGTATCTGGAGGATCATCAAGATTCAGAAACAGGCATGTGGGGAGATGGTAGACCCTATATTAAAATATCTGGAGCGTTTAAACTGGCTTTATTCTATCAAGGATTTAATAAACCCATGCCTAGAGCTGAAAAGATTTATCAATATCTATTAAAAACTTTAAAAGAAGATATCTCGGAGGATATGTGCTGGACACGTAATCCGATGGATTTATTAGTTGAATTAAAGCCCCAAATAGGATCTTATTCAGATAAAGATACTAATGAGATACTGACAGTTACTTATAACAATCTTAAGAAATACCTTAAACCTGATGGAGGATTTTCAAGACACGTTGAATACTCTCTTGAAGTTCCTAATAATGTACCACTGGGGAAAGGTTTGATTGAAGGTGATATGAACGCAAGCACCCAGGCATTGAGAATTCGTACATTGTGCCATGATTTAGTAGGTATAACTGAAAAACCATTATATCAATATTCAAAAGGATTTTATGAAAGTATGATTTTATAATTTCTAGGAAAGGTAAAAATACATTCTTATTTATGTTATAGTAAATGTAACGATTCGGATATAAATATTAAGAAAGGAATCATAAATGAGAAAAGTTACTTATTATCGAGATGAAAATTTACCTTTTCTTGAATTAAAAAGTTGTATTTATAACTTGCACCCTGAAAAAAAGCATGCCCATGATGAATACTCAATTGCTCTAATTGAAAAAGGTAAAAGTATATTAGAGTATGCTAATGAAAAAATTGAAATTTCAGAAGGCCAGGTTATTCTAATTGAGTCAGATGTTATGCACTATTGTCAGCCTTTGGACTGTAATAATTGGTCATATCAGATGATTTATATAAAAAAAATTTGGTTTAACCAACTACTTAAAGATGGGAAATTACCACATAAATTATTAGTTAAATCATTATGCTTTGAAGATATTAATAAGATACAAGGTATATTTGAAAAGCTGAAAAGTAATATTAATGCTTTTGAAAAAGAAGAATTGCTGATTGAAATATTAGAATATGTGTTTAGTGTTGAAAACTGTTTTGTCTTTGATACTGATAGCATATCCAATAATGATATTGTATGTGAGAAAGCAAAACGATATATAGATGAGCATTTCCTTGAGAAAATATCTCTTGAAAATTTAAGTTCCATGTATGGGTTAACTCATTACTACCTAATAAAATTATTTAAGCAAAAATTTGATACTACTCCTCATGCCTATCAAATTACTTGTCGCATGAATTACGCAAAGAATGAAATGGTAAAAGGCAGGGATATTATAGATATAGCATATGAATTAGGATTTTATGATCAAAGTCATTTTACAAGGACTTTCAAAGCTTATTTTGGTGTAACTCCACAATATTATTTAGATGTCGTAAATAATATTTGAACTGTTTAACATACAGTATAATGCACTAAATTATATAACAATTTTTTACTATCCTCCTCTATTGAGATGGAGTAAAATATCTCATTAGAGGAGGTTGGTATTTATGAATTTTAAACTAAAGGGACATATATTAGCAGTCATAACAATATGTATTTGGAGTTCAACTTTTATTGTAAGTAAAGTATTGCTTACATATTTATCACCATTACAAATATTATTTTTTCGATTTTTAATGTCTATTATTTTCTTAAGTATTCTGTATCCAAGATTTAAGAAATCTATAGATATAAAAGAAGAACTTTTATTTCTCTCAACGGGTGGATGTTTGGCCTTATATTTCTTTTTTGAGAATTCTGCCCTTAAACATACTTATTCTTCTAATGTAAGCCTTATTGTATCCACAATTCCATTAATTACAGGAGTATTATCTGCCATTTTTTACAAGACTCATTTCTTCAGTAAAAAAAGCTTGTTGGGGTTTTCCATATCATACATTGGAGTTTTAATAATAATTCTAAATGGAAATCGACTTGCAGGAATAGAACCTATTGGTGATTTTTTTGCTTTAGTTGCTGCTATTATGTTTGCAGCTTATACTATTGTTATGCAAAAAATACAAAGTGATTACCACATAATTGAATTGACCAGAAAAGTTTTTATTTATGCTTTATGTGTATTAGTTATTATTATTTTAGTTTCCAAAGATAGTTTGTGTATAGAAGAAATTAATATCAGTATAGTTGTCAGTATGATTTTTCTGGGAATTGTAGCTTCATCTATGGCATTTCTTATGTGGAATAAGTCTATTAAAATTATTGGCTCTGTAAAAACAAACCAGTATATTTATTTAGTTCCCGTAATCACAACAATTTTTTCTGCAATCATTATTGGCGAGAAGATTACTCCGATTACTATATCAGGCGCTGCTTTAATAATCTCTGGTCTTTATATTTCTGAAAAGGCACAAGAGACAAGAACGGTAAGGATAGATGAAAAGGTCTTGGAAACGATTGAATAATAGATATTATAAATAAAATGCGAAACAATTTTCATAAAAACATATCAAATGACCTAAAATTAAGGGAAATATTCAGCAAATATAACCATCTGAACCTTCCCTTTATTTTATTACATGACATTTGTCATATGAAGTTATTATAAATCTCACTAAAAAGCCTTCTCATAGAATAGTAAACTAATACTGTAATGAAAATATGGGAGGTATTAACATGGTACTTGAAATAAAAAATATAATAAAACGATATAACGACTTTGTTGCTGTTGATAATGTAAATCTATCAATAAAAGAAGGGGAAATATTTGGTCTTTTAGGCCCAAATGGAGCAGGAAAAACAACTACAATAAATACAATTCTGGGATTAACAAAAATAGATTCAGGAAGAATAAAGGTATTTGGTAAAAGTTTTAATGAAAACGAAATTGAGATTAAGAAACAAATAGGTATTGTTCCGCAGGATATAGCAGTTTTCGAAGATTTGACGGCTTATGAAAATATTATTTTCTTTGGGAGACTCTATGGCTTAAAGGATGGATTATTAAAAGAAAGAGCAAAGGAAGCTCTTGATTTTACCGGGCTATGGGATAGACGAAAGGAATTTCCCAAAAAATTCTCCGGAGGTATGAAGAGAAGACTTAATATAGCTTGTGCTATTGTTCATCAGCCAAAGCTAATAATTATGGATGAACCAACTGTTGGGATAGACCCGCAATCAAGAAATCATATTCTTGAATCAGTAAGAGAGCTGAATAGAAAAGGTTCTGCAGTTATATATACATCGCACTATATGGAGGAAGTAGAAGAACTCTGTACCTATATTACTATTATGGATCATGGAAGGGTAATTGCCAGTGGAACCAAGGATGAACTCAAGGATTTAGTTTCTTCTGATGAAAAAATTGAAATTGAATTATCAAGCGTAAATTATACAATAGTAGAAAATATAAAGAAAATAGAGGGTGTTAAGGGAGTTGCAAATGAAGATAAGAAGCTTACAATAACTTCATCAAGGAATAGCTCGAATTTAGGTAAGATAATAAATATTATCACAGACCTGGATAGTAACATACTTTCATGTAATGTAGAAAAACCTACACTTGAAACAGTGTTCCTTACATTGACAGGAAGAACATTAAGAGATTGATAAATTTTAACTAAAGGATGGTGATAATATGAATATAATATATATTGCTTACTATACACTTTTAAGGAATATTAGGGATGTTAAATCAATGATGAATATGATAGCAATGCCTGTTTTATTGATTCTGATCTTAGGAAACGCTTTAAATTTTGCCTTTAAGATAGATAATATTAGTAAGACGGGTATAGCCTATCTCAATCTTGATAAAGGTGAAATTTCAAAGGAGTTTGAAAACTATCTTAAAATAGACAAAATACAGAATTTCATATACGTAAAAAATATTAATAATTATGATGAAGGTTTAAAACTTTTAGGTGATAAAGAAGTAGCTGCAATAGTTATTATTGAGGAAGATTATTCTAAGAAAGCACTTTTAGGAGAAAAAGCTGAAATAAAAGTTTTTGGAGATAAAAATAATGTTTTTAAAACCTCAATAGTTAAAAATTTTATTGAAGGCTTTACCAGTGGTTCCAATACAGTTTATACAAAAATGTCCATGGGTAGTAATTCACATGAATATACTAGAAAAGATATTATTAAAAAAGTACCCCTATCCATTCAGGGTAAAATTCCAGGAGCAATGGACTACTATGCTGTGACAATGCTTGTAATGATAACAATGTATGGTGCTTTGTATGCACTTCACGGAGTGTGTGATGATTATCTTGAGGCAATGGGAAATCGATTATTTAGTACACCTGTAAGAATGTTTAGTCACTTTTCAGGAAAGATTATAGGTACAGTAGCCACTGTATATTTACAACTAATAATACTTATAGGCTTTACAAAATTAGTTTATAAGGCAAACTGGGGAAATAATATCGGTGAAATATTGTTTATAGCTTTTACCTTGTCAGTATTTTCTGTAAGCTTGGGATTAATGGTATCTATGATAGTAAAGGATAAAAATATTTCCACAGCGATTGTTTCAACTGCAATACCTGTAATGACCTTTGTAAGTGGAGGATATGCAAGAATTATAAGTGATAATAAAATATATAATGCAATAAAATTTCTACTTCCCAGTAATTTAGGGCAAACAGCATTTTTTAATTCCATATATGGGGATTACTCTAATCAGATAATATCAAATATAGCTGTAATTTGGATATTAATTATAATCATAGGTGGAATATCAGTGGTATTTGGAAGGAGGAGATTGGCATGATCATATTTTTTAATAATATTAAAAGAATTCTTAGAAGAAAAACAAATATGCTGTTTATGATTATTGTTCCCGTAGTATTAATATCTTTCATTAGCAGTTTTGCCTCTGATAGCGGAATGACAAGATGCGGCATTGTAGATTATGATAATACTGTGCTAAGCCAGAGATTGATTAAAAGCCTTGAAGATAAGAGTGTAATATCATTTATAGATGAAAAGGATATACAGAATAAGTTATTTGGACAGCACCTTGATATGGCAGTAATTATTGATAAGGGTTTTACTGAAGATATTATCAATAATTCTGATGTCAGTATAAAGACTATGAGCCTTCAAGAAACAAATACATCGATTCCATTAAAATTAAGCCTTGAAAGCTATATAAATGCTGCTATTAATATTGCTGAAGCAGCTAATGGTGATAGCATAAAGTTCTATGAAGGAATGAAATCATATGAGAATGGAGTATTTTCAACTATGTATTCTGACATTACTATTAAAGGTAATGAGGCTGGAATAACAAAGGCTCAAATGGGATTTTTGGTTATGAGTATGTTATTTCTGGCATCATTTGCTGCAATGATAATGATCGAAGATAAGGAAAAGAAGGTGTACTATAGAGTACTTTCAGGACCTGTAAGAGTATCGAAATATATGATGCAAAGTATGCTAAGTTTTTTTGCAATATCGGTTATTCAGGTAGTACTTATATTTTTTTTCATGGGAGTAATACTAAAAGTTGATTTTGGAACGAATGTGCCGGCAATGATTTTAATTTCACTTATTTTTTCAATGCTTTGTGTGTCATTAGGTGTTGCTATTAACACATTGTCAAAGGATCTAAGGCAGTCAGGCCTAATAATGTCGCTAATATTATCTCCAATGTGCATGTTGGGAGGAGCCTGGTGGCCACTAGAATTTATGCCTAAGATTTTGCAAGGGATAGCCCAATTTGTTCCTGTTACATGGATAATGAAGGCATATGAAAAACTTTTATATGGTGGAAGTTTAGCAAGTACTCTAAATGAAATTCTTGTATTATTGGCATTTACGGTAGTATTTCTTCTCCTTGCTTCATGGAGAAGAGTTGATATAGCAAAATGAAATTACGAGGACTAATGTCATTAAGTTAAGATAATAGTCTCAAGTAAGAGGTGTGTAATTTCACACACCTTCTTTTTTATTGTCGTATAGTTTGAGTGATTTTATTTGTATACAATATCTTTTTTGATATAATGAATATATTAACTTTAAAGAGAGGTAAGTATGAAATACCTTTTTAAGCTGGTTTTTCTTTTATATATAATTATTCATTTTATATTAATTGGTAATGTAAATTTTCCGGGAATTGTAGTTTTACTTTTTATATTAGCAGTGAATATTTTGAAGGAAAAATATTTTGATTCAAAATACTTGACTTTCGTATATTTTATGCTGATTTTGTTAGGTTCAGCCATTGAAAAAAGCTTTGTATTACTCCTTTGTGTGGCTATATATGATTTTATCTTTGAAGAAATATATCTTGCGGCTGTTATTGGTTTGGCATGTCTAATATATTTATTAAAAGCTGACTCCAATTTATTGGACTATTTACTAATTGCATGCTTAAGTGGAATAATGGCTCAAGTATTTAAGAAGCTTCGAAATAAAACACAAAACTATAAAATTTCGTTAGATAAAGAGAGAAGAATCAGATATGAACTTGAGCATGTAAAAGCAAGACTATTAAGTTCAACTGCTGAGACTGCAAGGCTTACAGAGGTTAGAGAAAGAAATAGAATTGCAAGAGACATACATGATAATATTGGACATAAAATTGCAGGTATTCTTATTCAACTTCAGGCAGCTGATAAATTACAAAATATAAATCCAGAAAAATCTACTGAAATTATTAGGAATTCTATTAGTGAGCTTTCAAATTCTCTTACCATACTAAGAGATACAGTACATCGCCTTAAACCTAATGAAAACATAGGTGTGGATTATATTAAACAAATTATTGAAAACTTTAAATTTTGTCCTGTAGACTTTCAGTTTTCAGGAGATTTCGAATCTATAAAAGTTTCGCATATTGAGATAATTGCTACAAATATAAAGGAAGCTCTTACAAATGCGTCAAAGTATTCTGAGGCTACAAAAATTGATATTGACATTAATATTAATGATAGCTTTACTCGTCTATATATAAAAGATAATGGAAAAGGCTGCACAAAAATTAGAGACAGTATGGGACTTGGTGGAATGAAGGAGCGAATAAAAAACATAGGTGGAAGCATATCAATAAGTGGAGAGGATGGTTTCCTGATTGTGTGTATATTACCTAAGGCGACACAAAACATGTAGTGCTTCTTTTTGCTGTGCCTTTTGTGGAAGCAACAGGCGAAAGGCAAAATTATAGAAGCAGTTAATGTTTTGCGAGCAAGGCTAAAGGGGTGAATGTTTTTGAAGATATTAATAGTGGATGATGATGCCCTTATACGTGATGGACTTAAAATACTAATTGAGCTTGAGAAAGATTTTGAAGTTGTAGGTGTTGCGTCCAATGGACAAGAGGCATTTGAAAAATGTAAAAAATACAAGCCTGATATTGTATTAATGGATATTAGAATGCCGGTTATGGATGGAGTTCTTGGTACCAAGCTTATAAAAGAGCATTTTAAGGAGACTAAAGTAGTTATTCTTACTACATTTAAAGATGATGTATATATAAAAGAAGCCATAAAAAGTGGCGCAGAGGGCTATATCCTTAAAAATCAGTCTTCAGATAGTATAATTGAAAGTCTAAGGGCAGTAATGAAG
>CAYYEC010000102.1:0-10325 GCA_964470745.1 uncultured Eubacteriales bacterium
GAGTTGTATAAAACTTATGTAATTCACTTACATCTGGAATTTCGTCAATGTTTATTGAGTAATGTGACTTTATACTTTTTTTCCTATGAAGCTTACTTAGTGCGTACAAATCAATAAATTGGGATATTTGTTTATTCATTTAGTTTATTCCACCTTAAAATACATTTTTATACAAATATTAAGATTATTATTGCATAATTCAAGAAAATTTGCAATAAATATTTTAATATTTGTATATATAAAATTTATTTACAAGACTACGGAAAAATGTCAGGTTATGACAACTTTTGTCGATGACAAAAGTTAAAATGTACTATTCACAAGTCTTGTAAGCAAGTCCTATAAAATTTAGACCTTGTAAAAATTAAATAAATTATTTATAATTATCAATAAAGGCAGACAAGAATTTACAAATTAATTTTTAAATGGATTTTGGTTATGGGGGGTTAGATAAATGGCTAAGATAGAATATGGAAAAGAATTGAAACTGGAAAATGTATTATCACTCAGAAAAAAGATGGCACAATCAGAAATTCAAAGTGAAATGATGAAAATAGGAAAATTGCTTGAAGAAAAGCAGGTTAAGAAGAATGGACCTGTTGTGACAACAACATTCAGTATGGAACAGGTCAATGGACAACCTCTACTTGATATGGAGATTTTTGTTCCGATGGATAGGAAGGTAGATATAGATGGGGAATACAGGGTAAAGGAAGTATTTCATCTGCTGAATGCAGTTTATGCAAGGCATGAGGGCAATCCGAATTTGCTGCAGAATACATATAATGAGATGATAAAGTATGTTCAGGATAATGGCTTGCAGCAGATTACTGGTGGATATAATGTGAATGTGAAGGATTTGAAGCCGGGTGATAGTATTGAGGATATGGTTATGGATGTGTATATTGGGGTTAGTCCTAATAAGTTATAGTTGAAAAATTAAAGTTGAAGAAAATATTAAATGGTTATATAAGCGCTTTATATAAAAAAATAGGTTCTACAAGTAATTTGTTGGACACAAGAGTACTTGCAGAACCTGATACAAATCGGCACTTCCTAAAAAGTACCTAGGTTTAGTATACAGCTTTTTTGTGGAGGTGTAAATAAAAATACAAAGGAGGTCATATAAATATGACAAATGCAATGGTTTTGAATAATGGTTTTCTTGAGTTGAGTAATGATGAATTAAATAATGTTGAAGGTGGATTAATTAAAGAAATTATTGAAGCTGGTATAGCAATAGGCATAACAGCTTCAGCTATTCAAGTTGCGGTTACTGCTGCTGTCTCATATGCTGCGTGGGAAGCAGGGCAAGCTGTAGGAAAACCAATAGGTAGATTTATATATAATGTAACTCATTAATGTGAAGTATAATAAATTGAAGGGAGATTGAAGATATGAATGAATTAATTAATGTAAAAATGCAGAGCTTAACAGAAAATGAATTATATGATATCAATGGTGGATTAGCATGGTTTGTTGTTGCAGGAATTATAGTTGGGATTGTTTTTGTTGTTTCAGTTGTAATTGCTGCTTATAATGAATATAAGGCAGCTGAGAAAGAAGACCAGAAAACAGTAAGTCAAGCAGTATATGTCTAAATGTAAAATAATATTAAATATACTGTTCTATACTGTACAGTATAGAACAGTATATTTATAAAAAAGGTAAGGTGATTTGAATGAGGAATATAACATTAATGTCATTTGTGGAAGAAAAACCTTTATTGACTAGGGGTATTTTAATTATTATTTTAGTTTTATTTAGTATATTTGTTGGGCAACGTGTTGGAAAACCTATAGGAAGATTTTTGTACAACATTTTAAATTGAAAAAAATTAAGATTTTTGTAAATTATTGCACATATCATCACTTTGGCTAGTTTTACTTAAATAAATATATGACACAAATATTATGTTTATAAAGATGAGTATAGTCTAACAATAGCAGGCATTGTAATAGCTATTAGAGGTAATTATTTCAGAGACTCAGGCACTGTGGTTATAAAAATACAAGAAGCAATAATGTCTCAAACCACTACAGCAATAATAGTATCAGCCATTGCTGCTTTTGGCTTTTATATGCTTACATCTAAAGGAAGAAAAGAAAGTATTTTCAAGGTATGCAATTTTTCACGGATTTCTATAAAAAATATATTAATTCTTATACCGGCAGGAATTGCATTAAATTTTGTAAATGGATATTTGCTTGCATATGTAAAAGAAGCAGGTTTGCTGAAAGATGCATTTTCAAATTTTGAAGAGACAATAAATCAACTAATGGACGGCAATTTTATATTAATACTTATAAGTGTCGGCTTAATTGCTCCTATTATTGAAGAAGTAATTTTCAGGGAATTAATATTTAAGGAGCTAAATAGGGTTAATACCTATAATACCTTCAATAATTATTCAGTGCTTTTTATTTTGTTTATACCATATGAATTTAATACAGGGAATATATGCTACGCTTTTGGGCATAATATTTTGTTTTGTATGTATATGGTTAAAATCAATATGGGCATCAATAACACTTCACATTTGTATAAATGTATCAAGTACATTATTATCAAAAGTGCTGGAAGGGACTTTTTTAGACAGTTACAGCATGGATGTTATGATAAGTAGTTTTGTTATAGCTGTAGCGATAATTATATATATAAATAAAAATGATAAAGAAGAAAAAAATCTTGTTGAAAGTGACAGGGTTGAAATAAATACACTTTAAAATTAGGGGTTAAAAATGTTAAAAGATCTATTCAAAAAATACCACTGTATAAAACAATACGACATTACAGACTGTGGTGCAGCTTGTCTTGCCACTATATCAAAGCAATACGGACTTAAAATACCAATTACAAAAATACGAGAAGTAGCTGGGACGGACAAGCAGGGTACAAATGCATATGGTGTCATAAAAGCTGCCGAACAATTGGGGTTTACAGCTAAAGGGGTAAAGGGAGACCAACAAGCCTTCTTTTCAGAATTTCCCCTGCCTGCAATAGCCCATGTAATAGTAGACGGCTCATTACTACACTATGTAGTAATTCACAAAATATCAAAAAAAGAAGTAATTATAGCAGATCCAGGGAAAGGACTTGTTAAGTACACTCCCGAAGAATTCTTCAAACAGTGGACAGGCGTACTAATATTAATGGTACCGGCAGCAAGCTTTCAAAAGGGTGATGAAACTAAAGGTCTTTTCTCAAGGTTCTTTGGATTATTAAAGCCACAAAAAAGACTGCTTGTAAATATATTCCTTGCATCATTACTCTTTACAGCTCTTGGGATATTGGGGTCATTCTACTTCAAATTCCTACTGGATGACATACTGCAATACAACCTGAAGAAAACCCTGCATATAATATCAATAGGAATCATATTGCTAAATGTATTCAAAATACTCCTAAGTGCATTTCGTTCACACCTTATGCTGCATTTGAGCCAAAGGTTGGATATACCGCTTATATTGGGATATTATAACCATGTATTGGAACTGCCTATGAACTTTTTTGGAACCCGAAAAGTAGGTGAAATAGTATCCAGATTTATGGATGCATCAAAAGTAAGGGAAGCAATTTCAGGAGCTACCCTTACAATAATGATAGATACCTTAATGGCTGTAGTGGGAGGAATAATATTATACACTCAAAACAGCATGTTATTTGGAATAGCAGTAGTAATAGCAATACTATATGCAGTAATAGTATTTGCATTCAATAAGCCAATAAAAGAAATAAACAGAAAACAGATGGAAAACAACTCACAGCTAACTTCATATTTAGTAGAATCACTAAACGGAATAGAAACAGTAAAAGCATTTAATGCAGAAAGAAAAGCAAATATAGAAACAGAAAAGAAATTTGTAAAACTGTTAAAAAGCATATTTAAAGGTGGAAGTATAAACATAGCACAAAGCTCACTATCCGGATTTATTGCGGCAGCAGGAGGGATTACAATACTGTGGGTAGGTGCATACAATGTAATCGAAGGTAACATGTCAATAGGTCAATTGATAACCTTTAACGCACTATTGGCATACTTTTTAGACCCAATAAAAAACCTCATAAATCTTCAGCCAATGATGCAGACGGCAATAGTTGCATCGGACAGGCTGGGGGAAATACTTGACCTTGAGCTTGAAAAAGGGAAAAATGAAAACAAGAAAATAAATCCTGCTGCTTTAAGGGGAACAATAGAACTTAAAGGAGTGGATTTCAGATATGGTACAAGACAGCTTGTACTAAAAAATATAAATATGAATATAGCACCGGGAGAAAAAATAGCATTGGTAGGGGAAAGCGGCTCAAGCAAAACCACACTTGTAAAGTTATTACTGAACTTCTACCCATGGGAAAAAGGTGAAATATTAATAAACGACTACAATGTAAAAGACATAAACATTGAAACACTAAGAGAAAAAATCGCCTATATATCACAGGATATATTCTTATTTAGCGGCACAATAAAAGAAAATTTATCCCTTGGCAATGAAGAAGCTACTCTGGAAGAAATAATAGAAGCGTGTAAAATGGCAAAAGCCCATGACTTTATAAACGAACTGCCATTAAGATATGAGACAATGCTTGAGGAAAACGGAAACAATCTTTCAGGGGGGCAAAAACAAAGACTTGCCATAGCAAGGGCACTATTAAAAAAGCCTGATATATTCATAATGGATGAAGCTACCAGCAATCTTGATTCCATTGCAGAAAAGGCAATAGAAAAAACAATAAATGAATTAAGCAAGGGCATAACAACAATAATAATAGCCCACAGGCTCAGTACAATAAAAAGGTGCAACAGGATATATGTAATGGAAAAAGGAGAATTTGCTGAAACAGGAAGTCATAAAGAATTGATGGAGAAGAAAGGCAAATACTATGAGCTGTGGAAAGAACAGCTTCCGGATACATATGAAGAAGCAGCAGCTTCAAGTGAAGGAGGGGTAAGCATATGAAAGCTGTAATACAAGATATCAAAGAAATAACAGATAGTAGAGAAATAATGTTATCAAAGCCCCACCCATTCATACCTGTATTCATATACTTACTTATAACAATAATTGCATCAGCAATAACATGGTCATATTTTGGTGAAATTGATGACTACGTAAAAGTAAACGGAGTTGTAAGACCGGAAGAAAAAGTAAGTACTATTACAAATAAAGTGGCGGGCAAAGTAGAAGAAATCTATTATGAAGAAGGAAAAAAAGTAAAAAGCGGAGACATATTATATACAATAAACTATACTTCTTTAAATTTAGAAAAAGAAACAACATTAAAGGAGCTTCAGAAGTCACAAAATGAGTTGGAAAACTTAGAAAAATTCAGGGCTAGTGTAGTTGATGAGAAAAACTATTTTAATTATGAACTGGATAATGAAAAAGAATATTACAATAAATACCTGAAATATGAAACAGACCTTGAAATTGAATCAAACCGTGTGAAGTTAAATATCAAAAGACTAAATGAAGTAAAGGACACCCTTTATAATCTGAGTTTACTAAAAGAATCAATTAAAACCAATACAAATATGTTTACCGATTCAAATAGTGTTTATCACACTAAATTTGAGGACTATAGATACAACTTGGAAAAACTTAGAAGCATACTTAACCAACGAAAAGAAGCATATGAATCTTCAAGCAGTTTAGCCCAAAGTGGAGCATCCTCAAAAAAAGAAGTAGAAGATGCAAAAAAGCTTTTAGAAAGCGCGGAGCTGGAAGTTGAAAAATATAAAAATGAAATGCTCTTAAGTATAAACACATCAATAGAAGAAAATGAAAAATCCAAAAGAGAATTGAAGATAAATGTAAATATAAATTATGAAAACAGTGATAGTACAGCACTGATAATAAAAAAATACAGGATGGACACTATAGTTCAAATTGATGACAGTATAAAGGCAATGGAAAACAAAATAGAAAGCTTTCAAAAAAACCTGGAATCAATAGAAATAAATATTACAGACTGTATGGTAATAGCCCCTAAAGGTGGAATTGTAAACGTTAGCGTAGAAGCTTCAAAAGGTGACTACATACCGGGCGGAGTTGAAGTTGCGACAATTGTGCCTGAGACAGGAGAAAAGTATAAAATACAATTATATCTATCAAATAAAGACATAGCAAGTATAAAAGAAGGAGATACGGTGAAATACCATTTTTTAGCACTAGCCTATAAAGAATATGGAGAACTAACAGGTGAGATTATTAAAATAGGCACAGATGCAAAGCTTGATAAGCAAAACGGTAATAGCTTTTATATGGTTGAAGCATCAATAGAGAATAGACCTTTGTATAGTTATAAAGGAAAGGAAGCAGAAATAAAAGTTGGTATGGTTTGTGAGGCTCAAGTAATAACAAAGACTAAAAGGATATTGTATTATTTATTGGAAAAGATTAATTTGAGAGATTAAGACCCTAACAATTAGTTTACAATACATTAGAATGTATTGTAATTTTTTTTTGTTTAGCAGCATAAAAATTATAGTGAGAATGTAAGACTGAAAATTGGGGCGATGTATTTGTTGACGAAGATTGGTAAATCACTTATATTGCACATAAAAGCAAACTCTCATACTTATTTTATGCTATTCTTGGCTTTTGCTATAGGGGTTTCTGCTGGTGCATTTACTGTAAACGGATTAAGTACTGTTCAGCGGGAAGAATTAATGGATTATTTTAAAGGATTTCTAAATTTAATAGATAATCAAAAGATAGAGAGCAATGAATTATTGAGGATCTCAGTTTTTGAAAATCTAAAAATTGTTTTGGTAATATGGATTCTAGGTGTATCAATCATAGGTATTCCATTCATATTTGTTGTTATTGGAGTTAAAGGTTTTATTACAGGATTTAGTTCTGCATTTATTATTGATACTTTAGGTGCAAAAGGGGGCTTATTCACTTTGTTTACTTTTTTTCCTAAGGAAGTTATTGTTATTCCATGCATTATAGCAATAGGAGTAAGAGCCTTAAATTTCTCTAAAACGATTATAAATAATAAATCAAGAAAATCTTTAGCTAAGGAAAATTTAAAAACCAACTTTATTTCATATAGTATTATTACTGTACTGTATTGCGTTTTTTTAATACCAGCTATTTTATTGGAGTCCTATATAACTCCTATTTTAATAAAAATGATAGCACCTATAGTATCTAATTAAATAAATATAAGTTAAGCCTATATGTATAAAATTACTAAAAAAGGGTTAAAATACTTATGAACTGAGTTACATAAACCAAAATTAGAAAAAAAAGAAATTTCTTAGAACATAAAGAAGGATTTCTATAAGTTTTGAAGAATAGAATATTATGTAAAGATTATAGAAAATTGAAAATTTAATAAAAAGTTAATATAAATCTATTTATAAAGGAGTAGTAGTAAATGGAAGATTTAATTCAAAAATTCATAAATTTTTTGGAAAAAGATAAGCATCTGTCAATAAATACCTTGCTTTCATATCGAAGAGACGTAGACCAATACAATACATATTTAAAGAGTATAAATTTACATAATATTAGTAGCACGAATAAAACTACAGTGATAGCATATTTGATTTATTTACAAAAAATTGGAAGAGCTACATCTACGATTTCGAGGAATTTAGCTTCTATTAGATCATTCTATCAATATTTGACTAAAAATGCGATTATTGAAGTGGATCCAACTGGTGATCTTGAATCGCCTAAAGTAGAAAAAAAATTACCTCAAATACTTTCTACCAGCGAAGTAGAATTGCTTTTAGACCAGCCCAAGTGTGAAGATTTAAAAGGCTATAGAGATAAAGCAATGTTGGAACTTCTATATGCATCTGGCATAAGAGTGTCTGAATTAATATCTCTGAATCTCATTGATATTAATCTTGAAATGGGATTTATAAAATGTAATAAAGGTACTAAAGAGAGAATGATTCCTATAGGAACATTAGCAGTAAATGCAGTAAAAAATTATCTTGAGAAATCCAGACCCTACTTAATACAAAACAAAGATGAAAAGGCTGTTTTTGTTAATATAAGTGGCAAAAGGCTAACTCGGCAGGGATTTTGGAAAATAATTAAATTGTATAAGAATCAGGCAAATATTAACAAAGATATTACTCCGCATACATTGAGACATTCTTTTGCGGCACACCTGCTTGATAATGGTGCAGATTTAAGATCAATTCAAGAAATGCTTGGACACTCTGATATTTCATCTACGCAGATATACGCTCAGATGGCAAAGAATAAGATTAAAGAAATTTATAAGAAAACCCACCCTAGAGCATGAAAGACAAAAAAATTAAATAAATCAAGAATAAAAAATGAAAGCGATTCAAAGCCACTGAAAAATTGATGATTTCATAGAAGGAGAAAATTAAACATGGGGACTGTCCCTGCTAATATGCATGTTTTTAGCATATCTAAGGGACTGTTCCCATGTTTAATTTCCGGAAAAGTAGCACTATATTTTTATATTTATTAGTAAAAAATTCTTGACAAACATATAATATATCATTAAAATATCTCTAATTTATAGGTACGATTCTAAAATGTATCGATACAATAGTAGGGGGAGAAAAATAAAAATGAAAAATAGCTTAACGAAAAAAGTAGTATTAAATGGTCTTATGATTGCTTTAGTATTTCTTGTTACATATACTACAAAAATACCGGGTCCTGTAGGTCCGTTTAATATTGGTGATTCAGTTATTATTGTCACTGCTATTTTACTTGGAAGAAATAGTGGATTTTTTGCGGGAGCTTTTGGTTCCGCAATAGCTGATTTAGCAATGGGATACGGATTTTTTGCACCTTTCACATTTCTTGTAAAAGGACTTGAAGGATATGTGGTTGGATTGATTGCTAACAAAGGTAAAGATTATATTCCTAATGAGTTTATTAGAGTTATTGCTGCGATTGCTGGTGCAGTTGTGATGATTTCAGGATATTTTCTATGTGAACTGACTGTTTTGAGGTTGGTAGATAACACTTTTGGATTTGTTAAAGCAATACAGGAACTCCCATTTAATATAGTTCAAGGTGGAGTAAGTGCGGTAGTGGGATATTTATTGTCAACAGCATTACTTAGAACAAAAGTTAATAAATATATTTTTGATTAATAATATTTTGTAAAAAGGCGAGCAAATTAGTGCTTGTCTTTTTTTGTAGTAAAAATATTGTTTAATACTGCAGTTTTAAGATAAAATATAAGTACTATAGTTTTCGCGTAAATGATCTAACATTTCAATTTAACTTACGTGAAATCTACACCAATAAAACCCGTTAAACACACAAACATCAATGTTAATTTAGTGTAGAATCATTTGTGCGTTTAATATATCAATATTTGGAGGTAACAAATATGAAAAGAGCAATAATCATTGTTTTAGATAGTGTAGGTGTAGGAGAATTACCTGATGCAGATAAGTATAGAGATGTTGGTAGTAATACTCTAGGCAACATTGCAAGGGTTTATGGAAAATTGGATTTACCAAATCTTCAATCTCTAGGACTGGGAAATATAGACGGTATAGGGGGATTCGATAGTATATCAGATGTCAAGGGAAATTACGCTAAAATGGCAGAGCAATCTGCCGGTAAAGATACAACTACAGGACATTGGGAAATTGCTGGTTTAAGACTGGATAGTCCTTTTCCGGTTTATCCAAATGGATTTCCACAAGAAATAATATCAAAGTTCGAAGAGGCAATTGGAACAAAAATACTTGGTAATATAGTTGCATCTGGTACAGAAATAATAAAAAAATTAGGTGAAGAACATATAAGGACAGGTTACCCAATTATCTATACATCTGCTGATAGTGTGTTCCAGATAGCAGCTCATGAAGAAATGATCCCTATAGAAAAACTATATGAAATGTGTAAAAAAGCCAGAGATATTTTAACTGGACCTCATGCGGTAGGTAGAGTTATTGCTCGTCCGTTTATTGGTCAATCTGGTAATTTCGCTAGAACGGATAGAAGGAGAGATTTCTCTTTAGACCCAATTGGCAAAACAGTACTTGATTATACATTTGAAGCTGGACTAAAGGTAAAGGCTGTAGGGAAAATAGAGGATATATTTAGTAAAAAGGGAATTACTCATGCAATTCATACCCATAATAATATGGATGGAGTTAATAGAACTATTGAATATATTAATGAAGATTTTGAAGGGATAATATTTACCAACTTAGTTGATTTTGATATGCTTTTCGGGCATAGAAATGATGTAGAAGGATATGCAAATGCATTAATGGAATTTGATAAAAGATTACCTGAAATATTAGCGGCTTTAAAAGGTGAAGATATATTATTTATTACTGCAGACCATGGTTGTGA
>CAYYEC010000103.1:0-7475 GCA_964470745.1 uncultured Eubacteriales bacterium
ACGAACAAATATCAATATTAATTTAATGTAGAATCATTTGTGCGTTTAATATAAAGTGAATTTCTGTATAGGTCATCCTATACAGAAATTTGCTTAGATTATTAAGGATGAGGAGAAAATGAAGGTGGAGAAGACTACTTTTTCCAAATGGGCGTTATTTTTAGGGATAGCTCCTGCAATATTATTTTACTTAGTAATGGGACTTGGACCTTCTATTACAACATTTATATTATCTTTTACAGATATTAGTGGCGTTAAAGGGGTTCCGTGGCACTTTATTGGTTTGGATAACTACAAGGAATTCTTTTTTCAACAAAGCAGAAGGGATCTTTTTCAAGTTATACGTAATACTATAACCTTTTGTCTGCTGGTTACATTGATTCAAAATGCTATTGCTTTGCCAATAGCGCTAGCCTTAAATAGTAAGCTTGTTAAAGGTAGAGGTTTTTTCAGGGCAGTAGTTTTTTTACCGGTTGTTTTGGGTGTATTAGTTACATCCCTGGTTTGGATGTGCGTATTAAATCCAATGGATGGACCAGTTCAAAAGCTTATAGGTCTTTGGGGAGCTTCAAGTGGATTTTTTGTTGATAAAACTACTGCACTTTATTGGGTAATATTTGTCCAAATATGGATGGCTATGGGTTATTCAATGGTAATTAATTTAGCTGGACTCCAAACAATTCCAAAAGATCTTTATGCGGCTGGGGGAATAGATGGAGCTAATTCATGGCAGGCTTTTCGTTATATTACTTTTCCAATGCTATGGCCGACTATAAATGTTAACCTTTTGTTAGCTGTTATTGGTTCTTTACAATCTTTCCAAATTATTTTGATTGCTACAGGAGGAAATAATATACCAACTCAAACCTTATCTGCCCGGGTAATGTATTTTGCATTTAATATAAATGCCGGTTCAGGTGTTTCAGCAATGCGACAGGGATATGGCGCAACCTGGGCCATGATTTTGTTTGTATTTATTCTTATTGCAACTCTGATCTATCAACGGGTGGCAAATAGGGGAGGGCAGGAAGTATGAAGAAAAACAATTTGCTGTTGGCAGGTACTTATATATTTATAGCTGTAATATTAATCATATATTTATTTCCTCTTTTTTATGCATTAAATACTTCACTTAAAACTAAGCTGGAATATATGTCAGATACGGTGTCGTTAGCTAAATCATTCCACTACCAAAACTATATAGAGGCATTTAAAAAGGCTAACTTGGCAGCGTATATTGGGAATAGTATTTTCTACATGATAGTCTGTACTGGTGCATCAATTTTAATGGCGGTTTTCCTTGCATTTCCTATAGCAAGAAAATACCTTAAGTACAGTGGTATAATATTTATGCTCTTTTTACTTGGGCTTTTCCTACCGGACGGAACTATACCACAATTTCAATTGATTAACTCTTTAGGGTTATACAACACACGTATAGGCTATATGATGGGATTAATGGGCGGTGGAGGATTGCCTCTATTCTTCTTTATTAGTTACATTAAAGGTATTCCAAAGGAGTTCGATGAGGCTGCATCCATGGATGGTTGCGGATATTTTAAATATATGTTTAAAATTTTGATACCTCTTATGAAGCCTGCCATTTCATCAATGGCTATAATTACAGCAATTGGAGTTTGGAATGATATTATTAGAGCAATTATTTACTTATCAGATAAAAAAATGTATCCTATTACTAGAGGATTATATGTTTTTCAAGGTCAGTACCAGGTTGATATGACTCAGCAGATGGCTGCTTTGATAATGGTAGCTGCACCTTTAATTGTTTTATACATTTTCCTGCAAAAGTATATTATTGATGGAGCAGTAGCTGGTGCTATAAAAGCATAGGGGCAGTGCCTTAAATATGAATTAGCGGAATAGTAAAGTTTTTAAAGTTTGAGAGGTAAATTAATGGCAAAGCTGAATAAATACACACTAATATTTATAGTATTTTTTGTAGCTATGATAATGATAATATCATCTTGCAGCTATTTAAACTATTATTTAGAAGATAAGAATAAAGATGCTGTCTTATTACCTGAAGATAAAACAATAACATTAAAACTATGGCATGTATGGCCAACCTATGACGATGCAAATAAGAGACCTCTTGAAAAGGTTATAAATGAATGGAATAATATCAACCCGAATATAAAAATTGAAGCAAAGGCAACTGAAAACGAAGCCTACAAACTAAAAATTCGTACAGCTGTAGCAGTAAATGAGATGCCGGACATATTCTATACCTGGGGAGCTGGATTTGCAAAACCCTTTGTAGAGGCAAATAAGGTTTTACCCCTTGATGAATATTTAAATGATGGAACAAAAGATAGAATAACTCGTGGTACATTGGATTATTTTACTTATGATGGGAAAATTTACGGACTTCCCATTTACTTAATATGTGGAGTTTTGTATTGTAATGAGGAGATATTTGAAAGATTTAATCAGCCATTTCCAGAAACTTTTGACCAAATGTTAGCTCAAATAAAGATATTTAAGTCCGGTGGAGTAATACCCATGACCGTAGGTGAAAAGGATGGATGGCCAGGGATGTTTTATCAAAACATATTGGCTATAAGAACAGCTGGAGTTGAGCTTACAAATTCAGCTTTAAATAATAAAGCTGAATTTGACAGACCGGAATTTGTTGAATCGGCAAGAGCTTTACAGCAAATGATTAAAGCGGGTGCTTTTGATCCTAGATGCATGAATTTGACAAGAAATGAGTCAGAACAGGATTTTAAAAACGGGAAGGTAGCAATGTATTATAATGGCAACTGGGTTGCTGGATCACTAGACGGTGATGATAGTCCTGTAAAAGGGAAAATAGTTGCTATCAATTTTCCCGGTATTGAAAATGCCAAAGGAGATCCAAACGCCTTGCTGGGTGGAGCTATAGATACATTTATGGTTAGTGCAAGTACCAAGTATAAGGAAGAAGCGGTGAAGGCCCTAAAATATGTAGATGAAAACTTATGCAAAGAAAGCTATCTTTCTGGAGCCAGTGAGCCTGCTTGGAAGATAAACTTAGATAATTCGGAAAGTGGGCTGAGGAGCAATATAGCAAATTTACTAAAAAATAGCACTGGATTTGTTTTAGCATGGGACACAATTCTATCTTCTGCTGAAGCTGAAAAGCATATTAATCTTGTTGCGGGTATATTTGAAGGGAAAATAACACCTGAAGAATTTGCAAGTCAAATGCAGGAAATAAATAAGGAGAAAACTGCAGAAAAATAATTTGACAACTTACAACAGTGGTTAAGGTATAATCCTTAGCCTTTATTTTTGCAATAATATGATAAAAATGAATAAAAAATATGTAAAAGATGGAAGGTGATGTAATTGTGTCAATAAAAGATAACATGATTGGATATATAGATAAAAAAGGAACATTTCAAATAGAGAATCCTGAAAATATCAATGAAATGTATTTTCCAATATGCAATGAAGCAGGATTGATGGCCTGCGTTACACCTATACTGCATGGAGATTCGAAGACGGGCCAAAACAGCTTTATTCTTCCTCCTGTTTCTATAGAAGATTTATATAATTCAAAAGCTGCAAGAAATTTTTGGTTTTACATAAAGAGAGATGAACCTTGGTCTGCTACCGGAAACTCTGCCTTGCAAAATGCAAATAGATTTTTAGAGGGTAATAATACTTCAAGAACAATAGAGGCAGGATTTTTATGGCATAAATTAATATATCAGGATAATAAAAAGTGCATTAAGTCTGAGATATTAAATTTTGCGCCTGCAAATTCGGATAGGGTCGAAATAATGTTTGTTACATTGACAAATATAGGAACAACTGAGATAGAAGCAACACCAACTTCGGCTATTCCTCTATATGGCAAGTCTGCTGAAAATATAAGGGATCATAGACATGTTACTGCTCTTGTAAATAGATTGCAAAAGCACAGGTATGGCATATCCATGCGTCCTGAAATTATTTTTGATGAGAGAGGACACAAATATAATAAGTCTAATTATTTTGTAATAGGTTGTGAATCTGATGGAACATTGCCTATAGGCACTATCCCTACTGCACATAGTTTTACAGGTGCAGCTTCAGGTTATGATTGGCCTTTGGCGGTTGTTAAAAATTTAAGTCCGGAGGATTTCAAGGATGAAAATACTGATGGAATGGAATATGTTGGTGCATTAAGATTTGGAAACACTTTGTTAAAACCGGGAGAGAAAAAAGAATTTATTATTCTTATAGGAACATGCAGTGACATTGCAAAATTAGACGAGATATTTGAGAGATACAATTCTAAAGAAAAAATTGAAAAGACTCTTATTGAGAATAAAGAATATTGGTCAGGAATTTCTGAAAATATGGTATTTAACTCAGGGCTGGAAGGTTTTGATAACTGGATGAGATGGGTTGGAGTTCAGCCTGTTTTCAGAAAAATATATGGCTGCTCATTTCTCCCTTACCATGACTATGGTAAAGGTGGTAGAGGATGGAGAGATTTGTGGCAGGATTGTTTGTCATTGATACTTCAAAATCCTGAGAATGTGAGAAAAATTTTAAAAGATAACTTTGGTGGAGTTAGAATAGATGGTACAAATGCGACTATTATAGGTACAAAGCCAGGTGAATTTATAGCTGATAGAAATAACATTGCCAGGGTATGGATGGACCATGGTGCATGGCCGTATCTGACAACGAAGATGTATGTTGACCAGAGCAGTGATTTTAGTCTGCTTATGGAGAAACAGGTATATTTTAGAGATGTCATTATAATGAGAGCAGCTCAAAAAGATGAAGGTTGGACTATTGAAGATGGTCAAAACTTAAAAGACAGAAATGGAAACATATATGAGGGAACTTTAATGGAACATCTTTTAGTTCAACATCTTACAGCTTTTTATAATGTTGGCGAACACAACATTTTAAAGCTTGAAGGTGCTGATTGGAATGATACTCTGGATATGGCTAAAGAACGGGGAGAAAGTACTGCTTTTACAGCCCTGTATGCAAGTAACCTTATCAGTTTGTCGGAATTGCTTCTAAAAACAGGGGAAGTACTAAAACTTACACGGATTGAAATGTTTAATGAAATTGAAATGCTTCTTGATACCCTGTCAGGGATAGCTAATTATGAATCAATAGAATATAAAAGGACACTTTTGAACTCTTATCTTAATAATGTTGGCAAAGGAATTTCAGGTAATAAGGTCTTATTATATATTAATGAAATCGCAATGGATTTACGGAAAAAGGGCCAATGGCTTTTTAAATTTATAAGGGAAAACGAGTGGCTGGAGACCAAAGCAGGGGATGGATTTTTCAATGGTTATTATAACAATGACGGGCAAAGAGTGGATGGTGAATTTCAAGAAGGAATCAGGATGAATCTTACAGGGCAGGTATTTAGTACGATGTTTGGACTTGCAGATGAAAATCAGGTTTCAATGCTCCATAATTCTGTTCGTAAATATTTAAAAGACCCTGTGACAGGTGGTTTTAGACTCAATACTGACTTGGGTCCAAACAAGCTAAACTTTGGTAGAGGATTTGCATTTGCTTATGGTGAAAAGGAAAATGGATCAACATTTTGCCATATGGCAGTAATGTATATGAATGCTCTATATAAAAGGGGCTTTGTCAATGAAGCATATGAAGTATTTGAATCGCTTTATAGTCTATCGAATGACCTTGGGAAAAGCAGCATTTATCCGGGAATCCCCGAATATTTCTCCGCTTCAGGTAAAGGTTTGTATACTTATTTAACCGGTTCGGCAAGCTGGCTGCTTATTAGTGTTCTAAATGAAATGTATGGTTTAAGAGGCGAATATGGGGATTTGGTCATATCACCAAAATTGAAGATGCCTCAATTTGATAAAGATGGCAGGGCAGCAGTAACTGCATGGTTTGCAGGAAAAAGGCTTCAGGTAAGCTTTATTAATGAGGGTAAGCTTGATTTTGATGATTATAAAATCATACAGGCTAAGTTGAATGAAAAAGACATCAGCCAGTATATTAGCAACGATAATAATATAAAAATAAAAAGAAAAGTATTTACAGAGTTTTGTACCTCCAACACAGTATTCATGACGGTAATATTGGGAGAAAAGTAGGAAATTCTCATATAAGCATTATTAAAAAATCTTTAAAGGGGTGAGGATATGTATAAAAAACAAATCAAATATATTACAGAAGAAAGTTTTAAAAATTACGGGGATGTAATCGAATTAAAGCCTCATAGTGAGGATGGATGGGAGATAGTTGTCAGGGTTGAAAACACAGGTTGGAGAATAGCAGTATTGGAATTTGCACGAAGAACGACTAAGAAATTGGAAAGGCATCCGACCTCTAAAGAAAGCTTTGAACCGCTGCTGGGTACAGCGCTCCTTATTGCAGCTTTAAAGGATTTTCCTGAAGATTTTGAAGTGTTTTTACTGGATAGACCAGTATGCTTGAATGCAGGAGTCTGGCATCAGGTGATTTCACTATCTGATTTGAGTCAGGTTAAAATAACTGAAAATCTGGTTGTCAGCAGTGAATTCTACGAATTGGAAAATGAAATTGGAAGTTTTGTGATGTGAAATATCAAGTAATGGTTAAAAAGACAGGAATTAAATTTATCTTAATTGTATTTTAACTATTTGTTAAGAAGCAAAGTTTATGGAGATGGGTGGCGTTATGGCAAAAGGAAAATGTTTTATAATGTATATTAGCTCAATAACAACTGCTGCGTTGATGGCAGTAAGCTTTAGTTCTTATTCGAACCTTATTGGCAATCAAAAAGAATATGGAGGTAAGAAAGTTATGGCTGCAATTAAAAAACAACCCGATGACGCAGAAAAAATATTGACGGATAAAAAGTGGAAACTGATTTGGAGTGATGAATTCGATGGTGATAATGATTCTTCTATTGATACAGATAAGTGGGCGGTTGAAATAGGCAATAACAGAGGATGGGGAAACAATGAGCTTGAATATTATACTGATGACAGGTCAAATCTCAGGCAGGAGGATGGTAATCTTGTTATAACTGCAGTTAAAGAGAAAAAAGATGGCTTTGACTATACTTCGGCAAGAATAAAAACCCAGGATAAATTTCAATTTAAATATGGAAAGATTGAAATGAGAGCAAAATTACCCAAAGGGCAGGGAATTTGGCCTGCATTCTGGATGCTTGGCAGCAATATAGATAAAATCACATGGCCAAACTGTGGGGAAATAGACATATTGGAATACATAGGAAGAGAGCCTGATAAAATTTTCGGCACTGTTCATGGTCCGGAATATAACGGATCTATGGGAATCCAAAATCATATAAAAGTAACTGAGGATATTAACAATGAGTATCATACCTACTCATTAGTCTGGGAAAAGGATGCATTATTATGGTACTTTGATGGCAAGCTATATCATAAAGTTTACAAGGAGAATTTTTTGAGTGGTCGGACATGGGTATTTGATCATGACTTTTTTATATTATTAAATTTAGC
>CAYYEC010000103.1:7485-9631 GCA_964470745.1 uncultured Eubacteriales bacterium
CCTCAAAATCCTGATGATACTACTGTTTTTCCTCAGACCTATGAAATAGATTATGTTAGAGTTTATAAGGAGCTAATTAAATAAAAAGTAAATATTGTCATATTTTTAGTAAAATAATTGAATGTAAAATAAACGGGTTCTGTTATACATTATTATAAGAGGCACGGCTTTATTATTATTGAATAAGGTATAAAAAATTTAAGGAGGTTTAAGGTATAAGAAAAAAGTATGTTAAAAGTTAAAAAAACTCTATGTATAATGAAAGATTACTTACGTTGTTACTTCAATTTTGTAACTTATAAAACCGTGGACTCTAAATAAAAGTATAGTTAGAAAGGACGGTTGTACGTATGAAAAACAAAAAAAGATTTAATCTATTGCTGGCATTTTTACTTATTATCTCGTTAACCCTAACATCAATTGCCTTTATCCCGGAAAAAGCTGAAGCTGCTGACTTTAACTCAGCATCAAATGATGCCTATGACTGGTTGATAGCACAGCAGGTTTCTTCAAGCTATGCATTTTCCGGTTTGGTAGATAGCTTTGAAGACTATTGGGCAGATGGAACAAAGGTACAGATAGAATATACATATGATCAGGCTGTTGCTGCTATCGCTTTTCTGCTCAAGGGAGATACAATCAGAGCAAAGCAGGTATTGGACATGTTAAAAGCCACGCAGGATTCAGCAGGCTTCTGGCTTAATTCATACTGGTGGAACAATGGGGCCGGAGAAGAGTTAAGGAGGCATGTCGGGCCTACAATATGGGTTGCCCTGGCAGTTATGAATTATGAAAAGATAACAGGGGATATGACAACCTATCATGATATGGCTGTGAAAGCTGTTGACTGGTGCCTGACATTCCAGAAGTCAAATGGAGCATTGTCAGGAGGGCAAACTACATGGGATGACCCTAATGGAAATTGGACTGATGAAGTGTGGAGCAGCACTGAACATCAAGAAGATGCATATGCAGCACTGAAGTATTTTGCGAGCACTACTTCTTCCAAAGCTTCTGCTTATACTACAGCTGCAAGTAATATAAAAAGTTTCCTTGACAATGTGGTATGGGATAGTACAAATAATAGGTTTTACGGCGGATATAAAAATAATACAGGGTTGGTTGACTTAAATGTTCCCATGGATGTAAACCCATGGGGTGTGCTATCTCTAGGGTTAAATGGTACCCGTAACTATTCTGCTTCTATAAGTTATGTAGAAAATGCGAACGGCAATCCGGGTACTCTTGCAAATCCAAGATATGTTGAGACGTTTAGCTATGCAGGTTCAACAATTACAGGGTATGACTTTGACTGGGAAAGCGACAATGCAGCCGGCTCATCAAGTTCAGGCGGTGGAGTCCTGGGACCGGATATCTGGTTTGAGGGGTCATCATTCATGTCATGTGCTTACCGCATGATGGGAAATGATGCAAAGGCAGATTCGATTATAGCTGAGCTTATCAAAAAACAGGGTAAAGACGGATCTATGACTGGCGGGCTGCCTTACAGCCTTAACGGTACAAATAACAATTACTGGCTAATGTCGCAGCAAAATTGTATTTCAAGTACAGGCTGGCTTATTATAGCAATCGCAAAGTGGAATCCATTTACCGGAACTGCTATTTCCTCGGGTTCAACAAGTCAGGTTGAAACACCAATTTTTAGCCCGGCAGGTGGAACTTATAGCTCGGCTCAAACAGTTACCATATCCTGTGCAACAAGCGGTGCAATCATTAGATATACAACCGATGGTTCGATTCCAAACTCAAGCTCGCCCATTTACTCTGCACCGGTCGCGGTATCAAGCACAACAACAATTAAGGCATATGCTACTGCATCCGGTATGACCGATTCAGCAGTCGCAAGCACAACCTTTACCATATCCACGGGTTCAGGGGACTATACCTATGGGGTGACTTCCATAAGCAGTACAAGTTCAAAGATATGGTTCAATTCCAATGTAAATTCAGCTTGGGTAGATGTTCATTATAAGATTAATAATGGTGGCTTGATGAATTATAGAATGACGCAGAATGGTAGTCAGTGGGAGCAAACTATAACCGGGTTAACTGCAGGGGATACTGTAAGTTACTACTTTACATATGAAAAATACGGTCTTGCCTATGATACGGGTTGGTTCAGCTT
>CAYYEC010000103.1:9641-10292 GCA_964470745.1 uncultured Eubacteriales bacterium
GTTCAGCTTTATGCAAGCCGGCAGCGGTAGTTCAGGAATTGATATAAGTAAAACTTATAAGATAGTCAATCGTAACAGTGGTAAAGTTTTAAATGTAGTTGGTGGTTCTACAGCAGATGGAGCCAAAATTGAGCAATACACTTATAATAGTGGCTGGAATAGTGAGAAGTGGATTTTTATAGATGCAGGAAACGGATATTACAAAATTAAAAATGTACATAGCGGAAAGCTTATGGATATTTATGGAGCTTCAACAGCTGATGGTGCTAATAATATACAGTGGTATGATAATGGAGGATTGAATCAACAATGGCAGTTAGTTGATGCAGGAAGCGGATATTATAAAATAAAGAACAGGAATAGTGGTAAGCTTTTGGATATTTACGGAGCTTCAACTGCTAATGGAGCCTTGGATATCCAATGGTATGATAACGGCGGATGGAATCAGATGTGGACAATTGAAGCGATCAATTAAAATGAAAATATATGTAATTTTTGAGTTCATGAATTATTCCTGATAATAAAAAAGAGGGTGTCGCAAAATTACTTTATAAGTAGTCAGCGATGCTTTCTTTTTTGGGGTGAAATAAAAACTCACTGCTAGAGTATTTTAAAGAAAATAGGAAAAAAATAAAGAAAAATGCTTTTAAT
>CAYYEC010000104.1:0-10175 GCA_964470745.1 uncultured Eubacteriales bacterium
ATTTACCATGAGTCTATATTTTTATTTACTGCGACATTTAATTTTACAACTTAGCGGAATTTGAGGTAAGATATGAGGATGTGGGGTGGAAGGTAAGGGGTTATGGGTAGAAAATCGCGAGTACGGCTCTCCTTATTTCATCTTGCTACTTGTTCATTTTATGTTATAATAAGGATTAACGTTTATCAGGGGAGATTAGAATATAATGAAGATACTTTTAGTATCAGATAAAGAAGAAAAATATATATGGGACTATTTTGATAAAGATAGGTTTAAAGATATTGACTTAACTATCTCTTGTGGTGACCTAAAACCTGAGTACTTATCTTTTTTAGTTACAATGATAAAAGCGCCGTTATTTTATGTCCATGGAAACCATGATACCAAGTATATCGGAACACCTCCCGAGGGTTGCGAATGTATTGATGGTCAATTGGTTGTATTTAAAAATATAAGAATTTTAGGTCTTGGGGGAAGTTATTCCTACAATAACAGAGATTTTCAATATACTGAAAAAGAAATGAAAAAAAGAATTTTAAAATTGAAATATAGGCTTTGGAGAAACAAAGGTTTTGATATTTTAGTCAGTCATGCCCCCGCTTGTGGTCTGGGAGATGGAGAAGATATCTGTCATAGAGGCTTTCAAAGCTTTGTAGATTTGTTGGACAAGTACTCTCCAAAATTCTATTTCCACGGTCATCAGCATTTAAATTACGGTTACCAGCAAAAAAGGATTCGTGATTACAAAAACACAACAATAGTAAACGGTTATGGATATATTATTATTGACTATGATTACAAGTAAATTATATTTTCCCTGTAATAAGTGTTGAATCACCTTTTTTATGTTTTCTTTCTGGAAGAATACCTTCTACATTATCTACAAACCAGTCCATATTATGTATTTCATCTAAGGTTGCCACTATGTCATCTTCGATTCTTTTTGTTCCGGTTTGGTCAAAAATAGGTCCAGTAAAAGGAGAGTAGAAGCTGCTGATAATCATTTTTTTCATTTGTTCTAATAACTTTTGTGTTTCTCTTGGAACTACACTCTTAGAATAAATAAAATCTAGAATTCCAGAGTCCATTCCCCACCAAAAATTAATTAGCTTTGATTTTTCAGTAAGTACTCTCCATGAATCAGTCAAAAAATTTCTAATAATTTTTTCATAAAATATTCCCCAATTCCATAATGGCGCAGCAATATACTCTCTTGTATTGCATTCCGGGTCATCTATATTACACAATGCTGAATAAACCCCATATTCACGAGAGAATTTCTTATTGGGTAAGGTATTGTGATGAGAAATTATATCTGTTCCCGCCTTCATAAGCTTATTACTTGCACTTTGAGACATTTCTTTGCAATCCCAGTCATTTGTCCATTCTACCTTGACTTTTACTCTTGGATTTACCATATTTGCTCCAAGGGCAAAAGCATTTATACCACTAATTACTTCAGGTATTGGGTAAGTTCCAACATATCCAATGATATCTGTTCTTGTCAAAACTCCCGCTATAATACCAGCTAGAAATCTAGGCTCATACATCCTGCCAAAATATGTGTTAACATGCTTAAATGTGTGATTTCCTGAACAATTGAAAAATTTAATGTTTGGGTATTCCAATGCAATTTTTAAAGTAGCATTAATAAATGATGGACTTGTAGTAAATATTATATCATTTCTTTCTTTGGCCAGCTTTCTCAAACTTTTATAGGCGTCCAGACTTTCCGGAACATCTTCTATATATGAAGTTGATATTTGTTCTTTAAAAATATTTTCAATATGAAGTCTTCCCATTTCGTGAGCATAGGACCAACTGGAATCATTTAGGTTCTTGGCATAAACAAAAGCCACTTTCAACTTATTCTTAGGAGTTAATAAAGTAGTTATTTTTGAAATTATTTTTCTATCCCCTTGCATGTCTGGAGAAGTCTGTACTTCAACAGAATCTTCCTTAAAATATTCAAGCTCTTTCAAAAATAATTTAAGCTGTTTCTTCAAATCAACTTCCAATATTTTTTGAGATAATCCATAAATTTTAATGTATTCTAAAAAAGCATCTCCAGTCGTAATAGGAAGCTGGCCTCCGCCACACTCCATATAAATCTTTCTAAAATATAAATAAATAGATTTCGAAATATATGAATATTTGTCATCAATATTCATATCTGAAGTATCAAACTTTTCAATATAGTGAAATAGTTCATTGAAAGAATGAGTATTTGAAAACCATATATTGTTTATATGAGTTTTTTTGTAAAAATCCATAAATTCATAATAAATGTTATTATTTATATCTTCTTCATCTTTCTTAGGAATTAACCGGGTAACATATGCAGAAACTGAATATACGTCGAAATATTTAAGTACACTTACTCTTTTATTTCCTTCAACAACATAAAACCAGTTCATATATTCATAAACTTTTATTGGATCCCTTATGCCCTCATTTACATGTGCCTTATAAACATTTTCCCACTTTTGACCAAACTCTGATTGTTCGTCCATTAATGGCATAAAATTATGAGAAAACGTTATGCTTCTCATATAAGTATATGTTCCCACAACCTGTTTTAAAGGTACCTCCACAATTCCAAGATCTATTTCTGAAACTATATCGATATTTTTTAAGATACCATCTAAAAATGGCAAATATCCTGTATTTCCTTCCGATATATTCTTTGAGTAATTCCGTAAACCAGCTTTTTTTGCATCTAAATATTTTTGTGAAAATTCTTTCATACTTTAACCTCATCTATTTTATACTATATGTTTCGCACTTAATCCTTTACATTCATTTAATTAAATAAGTACGAAATCATTTTCCTAAAGCTATATAACGCATAAACAAAATATAGATTATGTAATATACTTCAGTAGAGTTATATATAGCAGTTTATATTACTTCTATTTCTTTTTTATCTTATTATACTACAGTTTCAGCTATAAGTGAATATTACAAAAAAACTGTATTCAAAAAGTAAAGTTTACTTTTTGAATACAGTTTTTTAAAAAATTATTATATAACTATCTCCCAAATGTGTTCTATTATAATATCTCCATCTGATCTATTATGGCCTTTTTATAATTACTAAATTCTTCACCAGTCAATATATCTTTGTTTCTCTGATTTGGAAAGTTTATTTTAATTTCATCTTTAATATTAGCCGGTTTATCAGATAATATATATATTCTGTCTGATAAGAAAATAGCTTCCTCAATATCATGTGTTATAAATAAAACTGTTGTATTGAGTTTTTGCAAAACCTCTAAAAGCCAATTATGCATTTTTGACCTGGTAATTGCATCTAAGCCACCAAAAGGTTCATCTAAAAGCATAATATCCTTTGAGAACATATATGTCCTTAGTAATGCAGCCCTTTGCTTCATGCCTCCTGAAAGTTGAAAAGGATAGCTATATTCAAAACCTTCAAGTCCAAAAATACTAAAATATTCAGCTACCATACCTCTTGCATCTTTCTTATTTTTACCTTTAATAACTAGTGGTAAAGCAACATTATCAATTATTTTTTTCCATGGAAGCAGTAAATCTTTTTGATACATATAGCTTACCCTGCCAGTCTTGCCTGTAAAATCTTCACCTTCAATAATTACCTGGCCCTTATCAGGCAATAATAGCCCTGAAATAATATTAAATATTGTACTTTTCCCACTTCCGCTTAGCCCAAGCAATGAAACAAATTCACCTTTATTAATACTAAAAGAAACATCACCTAAAACTCTAGTCTCTCCAAAATCCTTTTTTAAGTTTTTAACAATTAATTTTTCATTACTCATTTGGCAAGAATTCATTTGTAAAAGCCTCATTTACATTCAACTTATAATTTACCGCCTTTTATTACTCTAATCTCTACATCCTGTTTTTCTAGTTTACTTTCTATATCATCAAAACGTTTATCGTGTTCTGTAAGTTTCTCATAGGATTGCTTATATCCATCAAATAATGCATTAAGCTTTTTGCCATTTTCGTTTTCAATCCTGAGAACATGCCCATTTAAGTTTTTTATTTTTGACTCCATACCACTCATTTTAGTATCCATTGTAGTCATTTTATTTTCCATACCTGTCATTTTGTTATCCATACCAACTAATTTAACAAGAATTAATTTTAACGTTTCTTCCATATGTTTCACCTTAAAAAAGATTATACCATAAAATTATTAATAATATCTATTTTTTATCCTAAAAAATTTGTTAAAGGGTTAAGCTAAATTAGCTTAACCCTCTAACAAATTGTGAAAACTCAAACAAAGGAATTAAGAACGTTTTAATTACAATAGTAATATTATGTTAATAACTATAAATAAAATGGAGGTAATGTATTATGTATCCCATACTATATTGCAATAAGGACTCTGTTCTCAACACATACTTCTCTGCTTAAAGGAAAAATCAGCGTACCATTGCCAGAAGCTCCTTTTAACAAGAGGTTATCATCCTTTTATTCCAGTTGCCGCAATACCCTCAACAAAATATTTCTGTACAGCTGCAAAAATAATTATTATGGGAATAACTGCCATACACAAACCCGCCATCTGAAGGGAAATGTCCGTAGTATATTCATTTTGGAAGGACTGGAGACCAACAGTAATTACCTGTCTTTCAATTGGAGTAATAAAGACAAACGGATTCACAAAATCATTCCATGACCAAATAAAAATGAATAAAGCCATAGTGAGCATTGCAGGTTTTGACAAGGGCAGAACAATACTATAATAAATCCTAAAATGTGAACATCCGTCAATTAGTGCCGCCTCTGACAGCTCCCCAGGTATCCCCATGAAAAACTGCCTAAGTAAAAATACAAAATAAACACCAAACAGAGTCGGAATTATAAGTACCCAAAGGGTATCTATCAACCCCAAATATTTATAAAGCAGGTATCTGGCAACAATCGTTGTATCTGGCGTAACCATCATTGCTGACATCAGCATCAGGAATAATATATCCCTGCCTTTAAAATGCAGCTTGGCAAAAGCATATGCAGCCATTGAAACTACTATAGATTTCAGTATTATAACCATAACAACAACAAATGTCGAGTTTAAATACCATCTGAAATAGTATTTATTCGTAAAAATTTCTTTATAATTATCCAAATTCATTTTTGAAAGGCTCAACTGGAAGACATCACTAAATGCATCTGCCGAATGTTTAAAGGAAGCCGATATCATCAGTATAAAAGGTATAATCATTGATATTGATAATAGTAACATCAGTGTAGTAAAAATAATTTTACTGATTTTTTCCCCTTCTTGACTCTTTTTACTATTAAATTTATTTAGTAATGTACCCATTTGTCCTGCCCCTTCCATTGTATAATAGTAATCACTAGGATAATCAAGAACAACAGTATTGCTTGTGCTGAGGCACTGCTGAACTTATTGTACTCAAATGCCTGCTGATAAATGTTAATAACTGCTACCCTTGATGCATCTCCCGGGCCTCCATTTGTAGTAGTTCTGACAATTGCATAGTTTTGAAATGAATTAATAACACTTGTTATTGTCATTGCAAAAATTGTGGGAGTTATAACCGGTATTGTAATCTTAAAAAATTGCTGCAATTTTGATGCACCATCTACTTCAGCAGATTCATACAATTCTTTAGGCACATTCATTATTGCCGCCATATATACTACCATTTGAAATGCAACATCCCTCCAAATTGAAATTCCTGCTAAAGTGGGCAAAGATGTGTATTCACCAAACAGCCACATAGGAGGATTGGATATTCCAAAAGACTGCAATAACTGGTTTAGCGGACCGCCAAAAGGATTTAATATAATTCCCCAAAGTATTGCTACTGCTACAATATTTGAAACATAAGGCATAAAAATCATTGTTCTAACAGCAGTTCTAAAATATATTTCCCTCGTTATTAAAAGAGCCAGTATAATTGCAAAAATATTTAGCAATGGTACATAATAAACAGTATATAAAAGTGATCTGCCATATGCTGCTAAAGCATCCGTGTCAGAAAATACTTTTATATAATTTTCAAGTCCAACAAATTTAATCGATCCCAATTCTGAGATTCCACGCAGTGAGTTTAAGTTAACTACGCTCATTATAAATGCGGATATAATTGGAATCATCTCAAAAATGATAAATCCTAATATAAATGGAGTTAGAAAAAGAACCGCCGCCTTTGCTTCCTGGTTTTTTAAAGAATTTTTACTTTTTGTATTTGTAAACATTTAACAGTCCTCACCTTAATAAAATTAGCACCGATATGCTTTCTATCCGGAAAACATACCGGTGTTCTTACCTTTATTAAAATTTCTACTTCTGTGAAGCTTCCTTTATAGCCTGGTCAGCCTCTTTCTTTATTTCATTGCATACATCTTCAGCAGACTTTTGTCCTGCATAATACAAAGATACATCTTTTAGAATAATAGCCTTATATTGAGCAGGTATAGATCCGGTTATTTTTTCTGGTCTGAATCCCAAACCATTATCAATAAGGGCATTATAAAGATCTTCTGTAGTTACACTTCCATTTGACTTTTCAGCTATACTCTGGAAAAGTTTAAGATAATCGTCTTTGTTGAAATTATTGAGAGCAGGTAATTCGTTTGTGTATTTATACTGATTTTCAGCAACAAATGTAACAAATTTAAAGGCATTCTCCTGATCTTTAGCATTTTTATTTACTACACTAAATCCTAAACCCCCAATGTTGTTTTTTGAGTTTTCATCAGGAACCGGCGCCTGAGTGATACCCCAATCCCAATCTCTTGGATACTTTGTTGTGTCAGATAGAGATGAAATCAACCATGTCCCAGTAAAACACATTGCATAGTTTCCTAAAACAAAACTTTCAGCAGGAAGTTTCTTTGACGTATATTCCAGGTAACTTGGCTGTACTTTTAATGTATTTCCCAAACTTCCATAAAACTTCAATGAATCTACAAAAGCCTGATCATCAAAATTTGAAGTTCCATCCTTCTTATATCCATCAACGCCCTTTTGGTTTGCTATAAAATAGGAATTTGCATCAAAAGTGTTCATAAATGAGCCATAAATTTTCTTAGCAGGATCTGTAAGCTTTTTGGCTGTTTCTACATACTGATCCCATGTCCAATAACCTTTAGGATAAGGCACTCCTGCATCATCAAATATCTTCTTATTGTAAAACACTGCCCAGAAGGTTGGAGATGACGGTATACCATATACTTTATCATCATACTTTACCAGATACTTTCCGTATTTGGCGTCAAGGTCATAATTGCTTTGTTTTGCAATATCATTAAGTGCAAGCAGTGACCCGTTTAAAACATATTTTGCATGAGTAATGGGATTTGTGGTAAAAAATACATCTGTTCTATCTCCGGACATGAGTGAAATATCGATTTTCTTTTCATAGTCGTTCATATCACCTGTGATAGATTGAAGTACAACCTTTATACCAGTTTCTTCAGTAAATTTCTTATATAAAGTTCCAAAATTAGTATCCTCTCCTCGTTGGGGATAAGTAAAAACTGTTACTTCGCCAGGATCTTTTGACGTATTTTCTGTTTTATCAACCTCAGTTTTACTACTCTGAGTTTGCTGACTCTGGGTTTGTCCAGTCGGACTGCTTTGGCATCCAGCAAAAATACCTACTGTCATTACTGCAATCATAGCAACAGATAAAATTTTTTTAATATTCATTATTCTCCTCCTATTTTTTAGTTAATCTAAGGCCTCGAAATTATTGTATCACTTTTAACTTTTTTATTTAATGGGATACTTTTTGGATTTCTTTATATTTTTTTGTTTTTTTTCATATGACCACTAGTACGACGTTAGGTAAATAAACACTATACTGATAAAATATACATTATAGTGTTATTGTTTTTCATTCCATATTTCTGCTATACTAAGAATATCATAATTACATTTAGATTTATGAAATGTTTACAAGACCAACTTATTTTAAAAAATTACTTTGTTTAATTGAGGTGGGTTATGAATAAACCATATAAGTTAATTATCGTCGATGATGAATTCTTTATATGTGATGGGTTAATGTCTTTTTCCTGGCAAGAAATCGGATTTGAAGCAATTGCTGCTGCAGGAAATGGAGAAGAAGCCCTTGAGCTTATAGAAAAGCAAATACCGGATGTAATATTGACGGATATAAAGATGCCTTTTATGGATGGCCTTGAACTCAGTAAAGTTCTATGTGCAGCCTATCCTCAAATTAAGATTGTGCTTCTTACCGGATATAAGGAATTTGATTATGCTAAGACTGCAATCAGTACCGGAGTCAGCGAATACCTGCTAAAACCTGTAAACATATCAGAATTAAAAAGTTTGTTCCTAAAATTGAAAAACACACTTGATGAAGAAAGAAAAATTCCAAACATGTTAAAAGCTTACCAAAAACAAATTATTGAGAGTTTTCCTCTTGCTGTTGAAAACTTTTTAAAATGTATTATTGAAGAAAAAATACATGACTATGCTGAAATAGAGGAAAAGATAAACCTATTGGAGTTAAATTTAAATTATAATTATTACGCCTGCGCAATATTCAAATCCGATGATATTTCAAATTCATGGCATTATGAAGAAGTCCGGAAGTCTATTTCTTCCTTGATGGATAATGTCAAACAGTATCTGCAGACTAATCATCTCGGATATTCATTTATAAATCATAATTTTGAAATCATTGTATTGTTTTGCTTTAACCTGCCTGAAAACGCGAAATCATCCTACCAGTTTCTTATGGAACATACTGAAAAAATAAAAATATTTATTGACGAATGTTTTAAGCAATTATCCATTTGTACTGCTGTTGCCGGAATAGGAAATATTTATAAAAATATCCTGTCTGCTTCCGCTTCTTTCAAACAGGCCAGGTCATGTCTAAAAAGAAAATTTTTTGATTACTCAAAACAAATCTTTTATGCATGGAATGATAGAGCTTCCCTGCTGAGTGCTTCAGTGGAATACCCATATCAATTGGAAAATAATCTAATTGACACGATTATGGAGGGAGACATGACAAAAAGTCTGCAATGCTTTCATGAATACTGGCATGAATTTAATATTATAATTCAACACTTGGATACTGAGTCGATTCAAAGTTACTCACTTCAGTTACTAAATATGATTGATCGAAGGTTAAATAAGCATGAAACATCTTTAGGTGAATTATCAAACATTTATCCTCCTTATATTTCATTTATAACCAGTCCCAAGTCCTTTATTGAACTGGAGGAGTTAATCCGAAAAATGATTTTGCACGTTGTAGAGACTATAAGTAAAATAAACAACGAAGTCAAGTCATCCTCGCATCTTTCAATTCAAATGGCAAAAAAATATATAGAGGAACACTTTAACGAGAAAATAACATTAAATCAGGTAGCAGAACATGTTTATCTCAATCCCAGCTATTTCAGCATTCAATTTAAAAAGGAAACAGATGTTAATTTTGTTAAATATCTCAAAAACATAAGAATTCAAAAGGCTTCTGAACTTCTTAAACGGGTAGATTTAAAAGTATATGAAGTTGGAGCAATGGTAGGTTACGATGACCCCACTTATTTCGCCAATACATTTAAAAACCATACCGGTGTCACTCCAATGGAATTTAAGCGGAAATTTTCTCTAGACCCTTAAATTCAACCTTAGTCCTTTATAACAGTAAAGTTATAATTAATTGCCGGAAAAATAATTTTTTATATTATTACTAAATTAAGAATAGGTGCTATAAATGAAACTTTTAAAACTCTTACATAAAAATTTTTTTATATTTTTGAAAACACTATTTCCAAGGCAGAGTATACAAAATAAACTTTTTTTATATTCTGTTCTATTATCGCTGATAGTAGTAGTTACTTTTGCCGTACTATCACAAAATACTGTTACCAATCTTTTAGTTAACAAACAGCTAAATTATTACAAAAGCTCACTAAATCTTTCTAATGAATACCTTAATGATAACTTTACGGATATTGAAGGAAGTATAAAAAAATTGTATAACAGCAGTGTTATTACCAAAAGCCTGTCTCAACCTGTTGACAAATCCAATTTTAATGCGATAAATTATCAATTGAATTATATCAACAGTGAAATTACTATAGTTTTTCCTATCAAAAACTATATCCATGATATAGTTTTACTTGGTTCAAACAATATGTCATATGTTTTTGCCTTAGAT
>CAYYEC010000105.1:0-10121 GCA_964470745.1 uncultured Eubacteriales bacterium
ACACTCCTATGACAGGCAAACATGAAATGTATCCCAAAGGTGGAGCGAAGGTTTCAGATATAAAAGATTCAGGAAATTCTAAATTAACTTTTGGTTTAGGAAGTTTTTCATCTTCAGAAGGAGCTATTGAGTTAGAGAAAAAATGCAAGATTCCAGCGAAAATTATGAATTTACCTATAGGTATAGAAGCGACTGATAGATTGATAATGGAGCTGTCAAGCATATCAAATACTGATGTACCTTATGCACTTGAAGAGGAGAGAGGACAATTAGTAGATATTATGCTAGATGCATACTCTCATTATCAAGGTAAAAGTGTAGCAATATTTGGTGATCCTGATGTTGTAATTTCAATGACTGAATTCCTATTAAGCTTAGGAATGATTCCAAAGTATGTATTGACCGGTACACCAGGCCCTGCATTTGAAAAAGAAGTTAGTACGATGTTGAAAAAAGCTGGTATTGAAGGTCAAGTTAAAGCAGCAGGAGATTTATTTACATTGCACCAATGGATTAAGAATGACCCTGTTGATTTATTAATTGGAAATACCTATGGTAAGTATATATCCAGAGCAGAAGACATTCCTTTCATAAGAGTCGGATTTCCAATTATAGATAGATATGTACATCATTATATGCCAATAGTTGGCTATAAAGGAGCTATACGTTTGATTGAAATGATTATTAATACATTACTCGAAAGACGTGATAGAGACGAAACAGATGAAGATTTTGAATTAGTACTGTAGTTGAGATTAAGATTAAGCGGAGGAATCATGGGGACGGTTCTGATGTTTCGGAGTGAAACGTAGTGGTCTGTAATGTATATTGTTTAGGGTATGCAGACCACAAACAGAGGAAATGGATTTGTAACACTTTAAATAGGGCTATAAAAAAGAAGTGTTACAAACCACTAGGACTGCAAAGGAAAACAGCAGAACCGTCTCCATGATTCCGAAGCGGAATTTATTACCTTAATCTAACAAAGTGGGGTGAATCATATGGATAGCAGAGAAAAAGTAAATATACTTGAGGAAAGAAAAGAATTTATAGTTTGTAATGAAAAGATTCGAGGTGGAAATCTAAAATGCGGGTCGGATAGTGTGGCAGGCAGTGTAAGTCAGAGAGCATGTGTATATTGTGGTGCAAGAGTAGTATTAAATCCTATTACGGATGCTGTTCATATTGTTCATGGACCTATAGGTTGTGCGAGCTATACCTGGGATATTAGAGGAAGTTTGACAAGTGGGGAAGATACATATAGAAGTAGCTTCTCAACAGACTTGAGAGAGCAGGATGTTATCTTTGGAGGAGAAAAGAAATTAGAAGGAGCTATTGATGAAATAGTTTTAAAATATAATCCTAAATTAGTTTTTGTCTATTCAACTTGTATCGTTGGAGTTATAGGCGATGATATAGAAGCAGTTTGCAGAAAAGCTCAAGAAAAATATTCAATTAGAGTAATACCTGTTCAGTCAAGTGGATTTGCCGGTAATAAATCAATGGGATACAAGGCTGCATGTAATGCATTATTAAACTTGATGGGAGATGCAATTCCAGAAAAAGTTAACGGAATTAACTTTCTTGGAGATTTTAATTTGGCTGGAGAAATATGGATAATAACTAACTATTTAAAAAAAGCAGGAATTAACGTAGTATCCAAATTTACCGGAGATTCAAGATATGAAGAATTACTGGAAGCTCCAAAAGCCAGATTAAACATGGTTCAATGTGCTGGTTCAATGATATATTTGGCTAATGAAATGGAAAAGAAATATGGTATCCCTTATGTAAAAGTCAGTTTTTTTGGTATAGAAGATACGAAAATTTCGTTACTTAGAATAGCAGAGGAAATAGGAGATCAAGACGTTGTAAATAAGGTTAAACAGCTGATATTTGTTGAAGAGTTTAAAGCTCAAACTAAGCTTAATATATATAGAGAAAGATTAAAAGGTAAAAAGGCTGCAATATATGTTGGTGGTGGATTTAAAGCTATATCATTAATTAAACAATTTGCAGACCTTGGAATGAAAACAGTAATGGTTGGAACACAAACAGGAAGACAGGAAGAGTACGAAATAATCAGAAGCATTGCTGATGAAGGAACTGTAATATTAGACGACACAAATCCTTCAGAGTTAGAAAAATTCATAAAAGAAAAAGGCGCAGACATTCTTGTTGGTGGAGTTAAGGAAAGACCGCTGGCATATAAATTAGGAGTCGCTTTTTGCGATCATAACCATGAAAGAAAGCACCCACTTTGCGGCTTTGAAGGTTCAGTGAACTTTGCTAAAGAAGTGGATTTAAGTATAAATAGTCCAGTTTGGAAATTTGTAAGTAATCCGGGCTTCAGCCCTTAATCGCAGCTCTATTTAAAGGAGAAATGTGCAGTGATTGCCACAAAACCCTTCTTCCGACGACGGAAGAAGGGGAGGGTTGAAAAAAAGATAGTTGGATGGGGAGTGATGAGGAATGAAAAATAGGAATTTTGTTAATTTAAATGTTAATCCATGTAAAATGTGTATGCCGTTAGGAGCTGCAATTGCATTTAAAGGTATAGAGAATAGCTCAATGCTTTTACACGGCTCACAAGGCTGCAGTACCTATATAAGAAGGCATATGGCAGAGCATTACAATGAACCTATTGATATAGGGTCATCTTCACTAAGTGAACAGGGGACAGTATATGGTGGTGAAAATAATCTAAAAAAAGGACTTACAAATATTATAAAGATTTATAAACCGGATATAATTGGAGTTGCGACAACATGCCTGGCTGAAACTATTGGTGAAGATATAAAAAGAATTACAGATGAGTTTAAAAATGAAAATTCTGAAAAGGTTGAAATTATTCCTGTATCTACTCCTGGATATGGAGCAACACAGTTCGAAGGATATTTTGCAACTCTGACTGCAATTGTAAAAGATATTGCAAAGGATACAACAGAGAATAATAAAATAAATATAATTGCTGCAAATTTATGCCCTGGAGATATTAGAAATATCAAAGAAATATTAGAAAGTTTTGGTATGGAATACTGTTTATTACCTGATATCTCAGAGACTTTAGATTCTCCCTATAATGATAAATTTAGTAGAATTCCAAGTGGAGGTACAAAGGTTAGAGATATCAGAAAAATGGCAGGAAATATCGCAACCATAGAATTAGGTGTTACTGTTGGAGATGAGATATCCCCGGGGAAGTACCTTGAAAAAAAGTATGGTGTACCACTTTATAAATGTGCTATACCAATAGGTATTGATAGTACTGATGAATTCTTGAAGATTCTTTCAACAGTAACTGGTAGAAGTGTACCCGAAAAGTATATGAAAGACCGCGGAAGATTCGTTGATGGAATGATTGATTCTCATAAATATAATGCAGAAGGTAGAGCTGTTATATTTGGCGAACCGGAAATTTGTTACGCCATAAGTAAATTGTGTTTTGAAAATGGGATTAAGCCTATATTGATTTCAACCGGTTCGCAAACTAATAAATTAAAAGAGCTAATAGAACTAGAAGTTGAATCATCAGAGGAGAAACCTTTGATAATTGATGATACTGACTTTGAAACAATACAAGCATATGCAAAAAGCCTAAGGGCAAATATTCTAATAGGGAATTCAGATGGAAAAGTAATAACAGAAAAAGAAGGTATACCACTAGTCAGAATAGGCTTCCCTATCCATGACAGGATTGGTGGACAACGTTTAGTTTATACAGGCTATAATGGCTCGTTGAAACTTTTGGATGACATTACAAATACGCTTTTGGAAAAGAAATATGAGTCATACAGAAAAAATACTTATGAGAAATATTTTGCAGGAAAGAAGGAGGGAATTGTGTTGAAAAAAAGAGAAATACAGAATCTGAAAAAAAGTGTAAAGGACATAATCTCTGAAAAGACTAAAAGTCATCCTTGCTTTAGTGGAGGTGCCTGCGAAAATGCCAGAATGCATATCCCGGTAGCGCCTGCCTGTAATATTTCCTGTAATTATTGCAATAGAAAGTATGATTGTGTAAATGAGAGCAGACCTGGTGTAACAAGTGAAGTTTTATCACCTGAAGAAGCACAAATCAAATTTATAAAAGTAAAAGAAAAAATAGATAATTTAAAGGTTATCGGTATCGCCGGACCCGGGGACGCTCTTGCGAATTTTAAAAATACTAAAAGGTCAATAGAATTAATAAAAGAAATTGATAATGATATAACCTTTTGCTTGTCAACAAATGGGTTGATGTTACCATTTTATGCCAATGAAATTGCTGAACTGGGTGTATCCCATGTTACTATAACAATTAATACTTTAGACCCAAAGATAGGGGCTAATCTTTATAAGAATATATATTATTTAGGCAAAAATTATGAGGGTGAAGAAGCTGCAGAGATATTAATAAAAAACCAGATTGATGGACTTACTTATCTAGCTTCAAAGGGTATTATTTGCAAAGTTAATATAGTTATGGTTAAAGGTGTAAATGATGAAAAAATAGAGGAAGTAGTTAAAAAAGTAAAAGAATGTGGAGCTTTTATTACAAATATTATGCCTCTAATACCAGCAAAAGGTAGTGCCTTTGAAGATATGCCACTAACCAGCAATAAAGAGTTAAATGAATTACGTAAGAAGTGCGGAATACACCTGCAGCAAATGTACCATTGTAAGCAATGTAGAGCTGATGCCATAGGAAAATTAGGTGATGACATTTCATCCCAATTCAGAGAACAGGGCTGTGGTGGATGTGGAACAGATAAAAAAGAAATTGTGGATAAGAATAGAATTGAGAAAGCTTATACTTTTGCTATTGCCTCAAAATCCGGGATGCTTATAGACCAACACTTTGGTCATGCAAATGAATTTTATATATATAAGTATCAAGCAGGTAAGGTTGAATATTTAAGAAAAGAATCTGTAAATAAATATTGTTCAGGTGAAGATGAGTGTGATAGTGAAGATTTTAAAATAAGAAAAATAATAAAAGCCGTTGAAAATTGTGATGCTGTACTGGTTTTAAGAATAGGATATGCACCATCTAAAAAGCTGGAAGAGAAGGGCATAAAGGTAATTCAAACCTGTGGAAGAATTGAAGATGGAATTATTAATGCTTATAATGAATTAAAACTAAAAGAGAATGAAAAATGTGTTGATAAAAAAATCATTTAAGGAGAGTGTTTAAAATGCAAAAACCTAAATATCATGTATTTGTATGTACAAGTTCCAGAATTAATGGAGAGCAGAAGGGATATTGTTTTCAAAAGGACTCAGTTGGTATAGTTCAAGCTTTTATGCAAGAAATTGAAGAGGCTGAATTAACTGATGAGGTAATGGTCACTAATACAGGCTGCCTTGGAATATGCAGTAAGGGACCTATAGTTATAGTTTATCCAGAGGGAGTATGGTATAAGGAAGTAAGTGTTAAAGATGTTGCAGAAATAGTTGAATCTCATTTCGAAAATGGAGAGGTTGTTGAAAGACTTCTAATAGATTAAAAGTTACAGTACTAAGAATAGAAGAAAAGACCCTTTGTTTTTTCATCAAAAAGCTGCTTTTTAAAAAGTATAAATCAGGAATTGATATTATGAATTACAAAGTATTTAAGAAGTACAATTTAATTGTTTTGAGATTATCCTTTACTATATGTTTCGTACTAAATTAAATAGCCGAATGCTTCTACGGTTATTTACTATGATTGAATGTTGGATTATTCGAAACACCGATATAGAGAATTTATTTTATTACCCCTTATAGGTTTATTAATAGTAATATTAATTCCTGTTTTATATATATGTTGCATTAAAGATATTACATGGAAGAAATTTGCAACACACAAACAAAGGTATATTATTTTGCAATATTCAAACAAGAAATGTAAAATATTTATTGCAAAAAATATAGATAAGAATAGTTCTGCTGTTATATGAAGCTTGATAAAGAGGTGTATAATATGGGTATATATTTTGGAAGAGGAAATGTGATTGAAGTAATAGATAGAACTTTGCCTGAAATTTGTGCATCTCATAATAAATTTAGTATTGGAGATATCGTACAGTTTTGCACACTCCTCAGGCAGATTGGTGTAGATTTGTTTGAAATTGATGCAGAATCAATAAATCAAATAAAAGAATCAATAGACAATTTTCCATTTGTTTTTAGAATAAATCAGAAAAGTGATGTGGAATTTTGTATTAACAATAATATAGATAAATGTATTTTGGATAGTTCATTTTTGTCTGATTTTAGTTTTATAAAAAAATTATATGATTTGAAAATTTATTCTATAGTGGAATTTAAAATAGAAAAAATAACTGGTTTATTTGATTTATGGAATTACAGAGAACTGGATTCAATGAAGTTTATAAAAAGAATAAGAATCTCAGGGATGAGCCACTTTACTTCCTTAACATGGCCTAAGCTTTTAACAAGCATAGGGGAAGAACTAAAAGTAGAATTAGATATTTGTCCTGAAGATACATTATATAATGCTACAGCTATTTGTGTAGATGGTTTAAGTAATGGTCTAAATGTCTATACTACTTCTTTTGCAGGCTATTCAAGGACAAATGGATATGCTCCTTTAGAAGAAATACTGGCTGTAATAAAGTTTTTAAACAATTCCAGAACAGATATAGATTTGAGCATACTACCTCAGATACTGGAACTTTTTAATCGTATCAGTGGTAAAGAAATATCTAAAACAAAAGCAATTCTTGGCTCCGATATTTTTAAATACGAATCAGGAATTCATGCAGATGGAATAGGAAAGAAAACAATAACATATGAGCCATTTGAGCCAGCTTTGATCGGATTAAAAAGGATCCTGACCATTGGAAAACATTCTGGAAGTAAGGCTATTATTTCTAAGCTTAATGAACTGGGAATTGATTATAGTATTAAAGAAATATCTCATATTCTAGTAAAAGTTAGAGATAAAAGCATTGAATTAAAAAGAAATCTATTTGATGAAGAATTAATTGAAATATGTGAGGTACTTTAATGAATGCAAGAGTTGTTGATACCACACTAAGAGATGGAGAACAGAGGTCAGGAATAGCTCTTGGGTGTGAGGATAAGGTTAAAATTGCAAAGCTTTTGGATAAGTTGGGAATATATCAAATAGAGGCAGGTATACCTGCCATTGGTGGAGATGAAAAGAAAAGTATTGAAAAGATGATGGAGTTAGGGTTAAAAAGTAAAGTAGCTACCTGGAATAGAATGAATGTAAAAGACATCAATGACTCTTTGCAGTGTGGTGCAGATATATTACATATTTCTATTCCTTCATCAGAAATTCAACTTAAACATAAATTGAAAAAAAGTAAAAAATGGGTTATTGAGAACATAAAAAAATCTTTAGACCATGCATTAGGAAAAGGTGCACAAATTACTGTTGGACTGGAAGATGCATCCAGAGCCGAATTTGGTTTTTTATTGCAGATAATAAATACGGTTTTAGATTTTGGAATAAAAAGAGTAAGGTATGCTGATACAGTAGGCATATTGAATAAACAGAGGATTTTTGAGGAAATAACAAGAATAAAATCAGAAATTCCAATAGGAATTGAAATTCATGTACACAATGACTTTGGTATGGCAGTTTCTAACTCTATAACAGCAGTACAAGCAGGGGCCGAATATGTAGATTGTACAATTGGTGGAATAGGAGAAAGAGCTGGAAATTGTGATTACTACAAATTTATAAAGTCAGCTAAGGGATGTTTAGATTTGTTTGAAGAAATAGATTTAGCAAAAATAGAAGTTATAGGGAAAGAGATTATGAAGATAATGTTTAATAATGTCTAATAACGTTTTTCATGAAAATAGATCCTCACTTAGTATTAAAAAAATAAACTCAATGAAGAGTTTATTTTTTTGTCTAATTTAGTTAAATAATTATACTAAAATTTAATTTACACGAAAATTCTTACAGACCTGTAAAGGTCTAAACATCATTTGAAAATCTATATGGGAAAGAGGGATTTGTATACTTATGTATGTAGTGATTTTTATTCCTTGCGATAACATTAAGCATATATAACAATTTATCTATTTCGCTGTAATTATTATACAAACCAAAGCTAACCCTCACCATACCGGGTTTTATTGCATCAGGATTTTTGAAATAGTATTCCATATCTTGTTGACTATACCCTAATAACTTTTCTGAGTAGGGATGGGCACAAAAGAATCCATTTCTCACAGCAATTCCTGCTTCAAAAGAAAGTATGCTTGCCAAATATTGATGATGTATGCCATCTATATTAAATGGTATTACTCCTATTCTCTCATCATTCTTGTTACTATGGCAATATATTTTAATACTTGGAATTATTGTCAACTTGTCTATAATATAGTCGAATAAATCTTTCTCGTGTCTATATACATTATCCATTCCAATTGAATTCAATGTTTTTATAGCTGCAATAAGAGCAACCACTCCCATTATATTAGGCGAACCTGCTTCATCCTTTTCCGGAGGCTCTGCCCACTCAATCTGCCGGTGGGTGACCTGTTTTGCTGGTCCTCCGCCTTTACAGATAGGAACTCCTTTTTTATAGGTTTCCTTGGGACCAATAAGAACCCCTGTGCCAAAAGGAGCATACATCTTATGTGCGGAAAATGTAAGATAGTCTATATGCTCAGGAGAATTATAAGGTTTCATATCAACCTGCATGTGTGGAACTAGCTGTGCTCCATCAATCATTAATTTTGTTCCGTATTTATGTGCCAATTGAGCAATTTTATGTATTGGATTGATATAACCTGTAACGTTGGATGCCCCCGTAACTGTTACCAGTTTAATTTTCTTATGGTATTTTGAAAGTTTTGTTTCCAAATCCTCTATGGACAGTCTGCCAAACTTATCCACTTCAACATACTCAACATTAAAAATTCCACGCCAGGGTAAATCATTGGCACTATGCTCCATCCATGTGGAAAGAATCATATCTCGTCCATCTTGCTGCTGATACAGTATATTTGCAAGAGTATTAATGGACTCTGTGGTGTTTTTCGTAAAAATAACAGTATCTCTGTCTATATCAGCTTTAACAAATTGTCTTATTACTTCTCTTCCCATATCATATATGTCTGAGGAAAGCATAGATTTATAGCCTTTACCACGATGAATAGAGGAATACCATGGTGAAAAATTCATTACTTCTTTTAAAACTGAAAAAAAGGGCGGGGTTGTAGCAGCATTGTCAAAGTTTACAGCAGTTACATATGTACCATTATACAAGGGAACCATAGTATTTACACCAACTACAAGGTTTCGCAGGTCTCTTTGTATCGAATTGTACATCATAATAAATCATCTCCATAAATTCTTATTAATATATTATAGATGTAAATGCCGAAACTGCTACAATATCCGTCACCTTGATTTTTTCTCTATTTTCAACGTTGGAAAATTGAAACGGCATATGATATTATAAAAAATAAGTTACATAATTTAACTCGTTGTGCTAGTTAATTTAGTTAGCAAAACTTACAAATAAAAAACTCCGACATATTGTAGTAACCTATCATTATAGAGAAAAAACATGATAGGGGGTCATAAATATGCTGGAGTTTGATAGACAATATTCTATCAAAGAAATTGAAGATTTTAAAGACCTGGTAACAATTGTCTATGTAATAATAGACGATATTTACCAAGAAGTAACTCCAACATACATCCTGAATCGCAGAAATATCAACGATTCTAAACTGAGTGACAGTGAAATAATTACCATAAGTATTGTTGGAGAATTACTTACTATTGACTCAGAAAAAGCTTGGCTTGGATTTTGTAAGAAAAACTTTAAGGATCTTTTTCCTAACATCTGTGACAGAAGTAGATTTAACAGAACCCGAAGGGCTTTACATGCTGTTATTGACGAGATTAGAAAAAAACTCAACATAATCTCTGGTAATCAAAATAATTCTCATAGAATTATTGACAGCATACCAATACCAGTTTGTAAATTTGGTAGAGCAAAATTTCATAAGACATTTAGAGGATATGGAGCTACTTATGGAAGATGCCCTTCAAAGAAAGAAACCTATTTTGGTTATAAGCTACATCTACTGACTACACTGGATGGATTTGTGACAGACTTTGAACTTACATCATCAAATAT
>CAYYEC010000106.1:0-10080 GCA_964470745.1 uncultured Eubacteriales bacterium
ATATGGATTTTAAGGTAGCAGGTACAGCTAATGGTATCACTTCTATTCAAGTAGATATAAAAGTTGATGGTTTGACTTATGAAATGATTCGTCAAGCTTTTGAACATACGAAAAGAGGAAGATTGCAGATAATAAATGAAGTGATTTTACCAGTAATTGCTGAGCCAAGGAAAGAACTTTCTCAATATGCTCCCAAGATTTTAACAACTTCTATTGATCCAGATAAGATTAGAGATGTTATAGGACCGGGTGGGAAAACAATAAATAAAATTATTGCTGAAACTGGTGTTAAGATTGATATTGAAGAAGATGGTAAAGTATTTGTTGCAACTACAGATGCAAAAGCAGGTGAAAAGGCTATACAGATTATTGAAGGTATTGGAAAAGAAGTAGAACCAGGTCAGGTATTTATGGGTAAAGTAATGAGAATAATGAACTTTGGTGCATTTGTTGAATTTTTACCTGGAAAAGAAGGACTTGTTCATATTTCCAAGCTTGACAATAAGAGAGTTGAGAAAGTTGAAGATGTTGTTAACATTGGAGATGAAATACTTGTAAAAGTGCTTGAAGTTGATAAACAGGGAAGAATTAATTTATCAAGAAAAGATGCATTGCCAAAAGAAGAAAATAAATAAAATAATAAAAATAAAAAAATCAGGTCGGTTGTGACTTGATTTTTTTATTTGGCTGCTTGAAATAAGATGAAATAAAAAATGAATGGGTACCCATTCATTTTTTTATCTATTGAAATTAATCTTTAACTGAATCAGGCGTTTTTTGGTAGTCATCCATTACGGCTTCTGCTATATTGTTACAATTGTCAGCAATTCTTTCGAGATTATGTATTAGCTCTACAAAAGTAATAGCTGAATGAGGTGAACATAAACCGGAATTTAGCCTTTCCAGGTGGCTGCTGCGCAATTTTGATTCAAGATTATCGATTTCGTTTTCCTCTGATAATACTTTTTTGGCAAATGTAATATTACCTTGAGAAAGTGCATTTATTGTATCATCAACCATTGTACTTACCTTTTCAAAAGCATTTGTTATTTCAGAAATTGCAGTATCAGAAAAAACCAATTTTTCATCTTTTTTAAGTTCTGCAAACTCAGAAATATTTTTACAATGGTCACCAATACGTTCAATATCATGAGTTACATGCATAAGCCCTGCAAGTCTTATAGATTGACGATCGGTGAGAGTACTTGTAGAAAGTAGTGTAGACAGGTAATTTACAATTTCAAGCTGTAAAATATCAAGAGTTTCTTCCATACCTTCTACTTTTCTTACTTCGTCCATATCATTGTTAATAAAAGAATTTTTTGTGCTAACCATCATTTTCTGAGCAATTTGACCCATTCTTACCAACTCTTTTATAGTTAATTCCATAGCAACTGCTGCTGTATTTAAAACTTTATTATCAATATATAGTACAGTTTTGTCTTCTGCTTCATCTTTACCCTTAATAACAAAGGTAACAATCCTTGCAAGAATCCAGACAAAAGGTATCCAAATGAGTGCATTAAGAATATTAAATGTGCTGTGTGCATTAGCAATTTGTCGTGCAATGATTTCAACTTCATTTCCTTTTGGCGATATATATGCTACAAATTTTGCAAATAGAGGAATGAACCAAACAAAAATACTAGCACCAACTATATTGAAAATAGAATGAGCTAACGCTGCACGTTTTGCATTTACACTGGCACCTATTGAAGCGAGTATAGCTGTAATAGTAGTACCAATATTATCACCAAAGAGTATAGGCATAGCACTTTTTAGATTTATAAGAGCACTGCCACTTTCAGTAGGCTGAGAAGCTAAATTCTGAAGAACAGCAATTGTAGCACTACTACTTTGAATTATAACAGTCATAAGTGTTCCTGCAATAATACCATATAGTGGATTTGAGCTGAGATTTAAAATCATTTTTTCGAAAACCGGACTTTTTGCTAAAGGTTTCATTACTTCACTCATAGTATTTAGACCTACGAATAATAGTCCAAATGAAAATATAGTTTGTCCAAAATATTTAAGCATTTTGTTCTTAAAAAAGAAGAAGAATATAAAACCGAATGCAGTAATTGGATATGCATAGTGTCCGACTTTAAAAGCGACTAACTGAGCCGTAATAGTAGTACCTATATTAGCACCCATTATTACTCCTATAGCTTGTGGAAGAGTCATAAGCCTGGCGCTGACAAATCCTACAACCATAACGGTTGTTGCACTACTACTTTGCAGAATCATTGTAACCAATGCTCCAACGATTACTCCCATAAACGGATTACTGGTAAGGACTTCGATAATCCTTCTCATTTTTTCACCAGCTACCTTCTGTAGTCCAGACCCCATTAAATTCATTCCGTAAATAAAAATAGCCAGCCCACCTACAAGTCCAAAAATAACCTTAACATAATCAACACTTTCAGACATAAAGAATCCTCCTGTATAATTTTTGATTGTAAAATGCAGGATGGTTTATTTAAAAACCATTGTCCATATGATTATCGCAGTGAACTTTAATAAAACTATTGCTGCGATTTAATTAATCTTTGCATTTTTGGACTAAAGATAAATAAAGTCAAGGAAATATTTATTTATCTTTGCCTTAACAATTTTAACACAAAACCAATAATAAGAACAACACATTTTATTAAATTTAAAAATAATGTCGAATGATGCCGGGCACGAGACGAATAAAAAATATAAGAAATGATTTTTTAACTATATGGAACGAAGCCTTAGACAAATGGAATTTCAATAATAAATGTACTTCCTTTCATATTATATGATTCTACTTCTATATTTCCACCAAACTCTTTTACAATCCCATATGAAATCGATAAACCCAATCCTGTACCTTTACCTACATCTTTTGTAGTAAAAAATGGTTCGAAAATTTTTTGAACAATAGAATCTGGAATACCACCAGCATTATCTGAAACTTTAACAAAAACAGATTCTGAATCACTATATGATTTTATATTTATTTGCTTGTTCCAGCTATTCACCCATTCAGGATAAGAAGAGTTTTCAAACATAGACTTTATTTTTTCTTCAAATTCATCAAGAGCATCTCGTGCATTTCCTATAATATTTAAAAATACCTGTTCAAGTTTATTATGGTCAGCTAATATTAGAGGAAGATTATTTCCTAATTCCAAGTTGATTGCTATATTTCTATTTTTTAATTGCTGTCCAATAAACTCAAATACATCCCTTAAAGGCTTATTTATATCTATTTCTTCTTTAGGCTCAGAAGCCTGCCTTGCAAAAGTTCTTAAGTGGTTTATTATTTTATCTATTCTATCTATTTGCTTAATTATTGAATTAAGTTTAGTTGTAAGTAAAGATTCGTTCAATTTACTTTTTTTCATGGCTAGAATTAGCCCTTGAGTCATAAGGCTTATACTTCCTAATGGTTGATTAATTTCATGAGCTATTCCTGTAGCCATTTCACCTAAATTCGCAAGTTTACCTGATTGAACTAATTGTGCATCCTTTATTCTAAGCTCGTCAGTACGTTCTTTTACCATTTTTTCCAAGTTATTGGCATATATTTTTATTTCTTTTTCAAGCTTTTTTCGTTGGATTCCAGCTGATATTTCATTGGCTATTAAACTTAGAACCTGAGTTTCAGCTAATAAAAAATTCTTTGTAGATGTAGGGACAACAATATGTAATATACCTATCAATGCAATATCAGATAATAATGGAATGTGAATAATTGATGTATCGGAATTTAAAATACCTTCGTTGGAAATAAAGTCTTTTATGGAGTGGTTTTCCAGTTTGTCGGAATTAATTGTAAGCTGTGAATAGGTATTAAAGCAGCTTAAATTTTCATGTGCAACTTCTGATTTATTTTGAGTGTACTTGCATGAGCGACAGCAAAATCTATCATTCAAGCCTACTTGAGAGCTGATAGAGAATTTATTTTGTTGTTCATCAAGCATGCAAATAAATATAACTGGTATATCTAAAAACTTATTAATTGTATCAATTATAGAATTACACATTGCCTGAATATCCTGATGATAATTTACTACATGTGCTATTTCAATTTGTACATCTCTAAATTTTCCCTGGAGTTTAATTTTGGTAATATCTCTTACAATTATTAAAAATCCTATATGCATTTTTTTCTGATTTAATCTTGGACTGACAGTTACAGATACAGGTATGGTAGAACCATCTTTTCTTAAGGCATTCATCTCATAATCGTAGATTCTTGAATCAAAGGTATTTTTAACAAGATAAAGTATATCATTATTTATTGGATCTGTTCCATGTAAATCTATAGGAGTATAGTTGCCAATCATTTCCTCTGATGAATATCCATAAATGTATTCTGCTCCTTTATTCCAGATAACAATTCTGTCATTTAAATCAGTTGCAATTATACCATATTCAGTAGACCCTTCAAGTATACTTTCTAAGAGTTCTGACGGAGTTTCATTAACTTGTGATCTATGATACTGCATGGTATACCTCCAGTTTAGCCCTTAAGAGTTTCTTTCTATTCCCAGTATAGTTATATCATCACAAAATTGCATATCCGAATAATCAGAAATCGAAGTTATAACTTGATCAATAATGTTTTCAATAGAACTTGAACTTAAATTTTTAAATAATTTAATAAGGCTTTCATGACCATAAAGCTTGTCATTGTTCCATGTCTCAATAATTCCATCTGTAAATGTAATTATTTTATCCTTTTCATATAGTTGAAGTTCATTGCATTCAAAGATAGCATCTTCAAAAACACCTAATACAGTTCCGGTTGATTCCAATGTAATAACGCTTTGACCTCTAATAATATATTGAGGTATATGACCAGCAGAGATATATAGAAGTCTATTTGTTTTTCTATTAATAGCTCCAATAAACATAGTTGCAAATATGTTATATGCCGTATTTGAACATAATTTGTAGTTTAAATCAGAAATTAGGCTAATAAAGCCTTCTTTACAAAATTTATATTGATTTATAAGCTTTAAATTATCAAAGAAGCTTTTTAGAATTATAGTAATTACTGAAGCTAATATACCATGGCTTGAGACGTCAAATATGTAAAAACAAGGAAATCCATCTAATTCAAATATATCAAACATATCACCTCCTACTTCATCGCAGCTTATATATTTTGATGATATGGTAAAACCCTCTATATGAGGCAGCTTTTTTGGAATCATATTTAATAATATCTTTTGGGCAGAAAAATGAATATCTTGCAAGTATTCATTCTTTTTAATTATTTCATCTTGTAATTTTTTATTTTCAAGCAATAGATTTTTCTTAATTATTGCATTGTTGATAGCTATAATCAATTCATCAGCATTTACCGGCTTATTTAAATATTCAAATGCATCCTCTTTCATGGCACTGATTGCATTCTGAATATCACCATGACCTGTTAAAATTATCACGCTCATTTGAGGGTATAACTCTTTTATACTTCTTAAGACCTCGATACCTGACATTTTTGGCATTTTCATATCAGTAATTACTGTATCTATCTCATTCATTTGATTTTTCAATATTTTAATTCCACTAATTCCATCAGGGGCTGTAAGTACTTCAAAGTCTTCAAGTTCCAGCACGAACTTTAAATTTTCAAGTATAGTGCTTTCATCGTCGATAACAAGTATTTTAGGCATTCATAAGTCTCCTAACATTATAATAGTTTAACCTTGAAAAAATCCCGAATATATATTATTATCCTTAATATTAGTAGTATAAACTATTTTTTATAAAATTTCATTAAAAATTTTTTATTGGAGAGTGATTTGAATGGTGATAGGAGCCTGTAAAATATTTTTAAATATAGATGAAGTCTATTCTTTAAAGGAAAAAAGACATATTATAAAAAGCATAATAGGTAGAACACAATCAAAGTTTAATGTAGCGGTGGCTGAAGTAGATTTCAATGATAAATGGAAAAATTCAGCTATTGGAATATCATGTGTATCTAATGACACATCTCATGTTGATAGTATTATGTCTAATATTGTAAATTTTCTCGAGAAAGATGGAAGAGCAGAAGTTACTGATTTTTTTATTGAAAAAATTCATATAGATTAGAGGCTTACAACGCATGTCTTTTCTGATATGCAAGCTACTAATTAAGAAAATAAGCAATATATATAGGGATTAATAAACTTTGGCGTGCAGCCAAAGCTGTTTGGAATTGTAAATAATAATTTTAATAATATAAAGCAAGCTGTGGAAAAGGCGCTAACACATTTGGATGTAGTTTTGATATCTGGTGGAAGTTCTGTAGGTATCAGGGATGAAACTTATAAAGTTATTGAGTCTCTGGGGCTGCCGGGAATTCTTATTCATGGTATTGCGGTAAAACCGGGCAAACCAACAATTTTAGGTAAAATTGATGGAATATTACACAAATTAAAATTAAATAATTCATGATAACAAACCTCCTAAATAAGGAGGTTTGTTTGATATTGGAAAATCATGTCATAAGAACTGTTAATCTTTTAATGTTCTATTAGGCTGGCTACAGGCACTTCAACTCTATTCTCTGGTTGGTTTAGAAAGTGGATGCTGGCTGTATAATTAGCTTCATTTACTTTCTCTATATATATTTGAGACCCATTATAAGTTACATTAGCCATAACAGGAGAAGAAGCAATCTCTTTTGCACGTTGGTTGTTCACGAAAACACCTCCTTAATTCTTTATATGCTTATAATATTTGTATTGATGAAACGAAATATTCTTTAATAGCAATTAAAAGAATATTAATAACGGTTTTCGTAAAAAATACTTACTATATGTGGTTCAAGAGATAACTTAAAGAATGGCAAATAGAGGTACAAATGATTAGATATATTAAGAAAATAGTTAATTGCAGTAAAAAAGGTCAGATATTAATACAAAAAAAGTTACAGAACAGAAATGCAATAAGAGTTTTAGCAATGATGAATTAAAGAAAATAACAATCTTAAATTCATTAAGTGAAAATATGGAAAATATAAAAAAAGTTATAGGTGATAATGCTGACCTTGTAATCCGGAATATCTCATTAGGAGAAGTGAGGTGAAACCTGCAGCAATCTTATTTCTTGATAATCTAATTGATTCACATCATATAGATAATAACATTGTACGTCCGCTGGTTCTTGATGTATATACTTCCGGGCTTAATACAGGTAGTGAAATATTAGCACAGCTTCAATCTGGCAATTTAATAATATGTTTTTATTGCCATGTTTGTTGAAGTGGGCCTTGAAATGCTTTTATTTTTTGCTGCGTTGATTCTCCAAAAAAGGGGATAAGAAACCTAGAAGCTTAAATTAAATATATTGTCTTAACTTTGAACTATAAATGTTGATGACTGATGCAACTAAAGATAGTGATATAATACTAATTTTTTCATTGACTAAATCATATAGAGAATGTAAAATTAAATTATACAAGTTGGGGGGTATAGCTCAGTTGGGGGAGCGCTTGACTGGCAGTCAAGAGGTCAGGGGTTCAAGTCCCCTTATCTCCACCATCATTTTAGGTCAAAAAAGATGCCATGCGGTCAAAGCCGCATGGCATAAGACTTTCTTGGAGGTAAAACCTCCATTTTTTAAACTTCAAATTTAAGGATGCCATCAGCTTTTTTCGATAATCTGAAGGTATTTGAACCCTCGTAAACAACTAAATAAGAATTTTTAATAAAATGAACGGGCGTATTTTCACAGCGAAGATACGCCTGTTTTTTTATGCCCTTTTTTAAAGACTCAACAAAAACGATTGGAGGAACCAACATGTTAAGAGTATACCTAACCAGGGGGAACCAAGGGCAAGGAGTCTGGCTTGACTTGCCCACATCTCCCGCAGAAATGGGTGAAGCCTATGCCGTACTGGATAGCATTGACTCGGAGAACCTGGATACCCGCATATCGGCAACGATATCTTCTGTTCCTAACCTGAAAAGGTACATCCAAGAGCATGATTCCCTTAAACAGTTAGATACCTTGGCGGCGGTAATTAATAAAATGTCCGACAGGGATGCGGCCATCTTCTCCGGCACACTGGACATGGAATCAGTGAATGGGATTGAAGATGTCACGAGGATCGCAAACAATCTGCAGGACTATGAATTGTTTCCGGACGTCACCACTCCGAGAGAGTTGGGGATCTACCTTGTGGAAAGCGGCGATGTTGATATCCATGAAAGCGCATGGCCCTATCTGGATTATGAACGGGTGGCTGCGGAATATGAGTCCAACCATGGCGGAGCATATACCAACCTCGGCTATGTAGTGAAAACCGGTGACAATCCTGCTCAAACCATTTCAGAAAAAACACAGATGATGCGTATCTATTTCCCATTGAAAATCATCACCTATCCCAAAGATGAATATGGTCAGGAGGAAAATCCGGAGGATATTTCTCCAACTGAAGCGATGGCGTATGAGGATCAAATCCTTGCCGCCATCGACAAAGAGAACCAGCACTTTGAAAATGACCGTGGTCTTGCAGAATATATCCATGACGATGCTCTTAATAAAAAGGTGCATAGCCTGTATCCCTCAGTGGAAATCATCGATGGTGAACTGTGGGGAGTCATGACTGCTGGATTAAAAGCACCTCTTTCCGGAGAGGAAACAGCCGAGATAAAAGATTTTGTGATTGGTCAGAACGCAGATGGCTGGGGCGAAGGGTTCGAGCAGCGCCCCATCAAAACGCCGGACGGAGAAATCTACGTCAGCTTCTGGAACAGCGATAAATATTTTCTTAAATTCGAGCAGGAGCTAAAACCAAACATAGCCCCTGACCTCGGAAGCAATACGCAAGCGCAGCCCGATCCCACCGATGACAAGGAATATATTTTTAAGCTCCAAGTCTATCCTTCCTATGAACCTGAATTGCGGGACAATGGATTCACGCTGAAGCTTCCCCTGTCAAAGCAGGAGTTGGGGCAGGCGCTTGCGGAACACGGCATAATTAATTTTGATGAATGCGATGTCGCAAGCTGCGAGTGCCATATAAAAAGACTGTCCAACACGATGAATCTTGAAGGAGATATCTATGGGCTGAACAGGCTTGCAGCTCAGATTAAACATATGCTTGATAAGCAAGAGCCCATCACTAAATTTCTCGCCGTGCTGGAAGAAGAACGGCCGAGAGAACTGTTCGAGGCCATAGATATCATGGACAATCTTGACCGCTATGAGTTTTTGCCTCAGAACATAAAAACTCCGGCAGACTATGCCTGCCATGTTCTCTTTGATTCGGGCAGATATGTGATTGACGATGAGGTGAAGGATTTCCTTGACCTTGATAAGTACGGGAAATACAAAATGGAGGAAGATGGTGTCCGGCAAAGCGTATTTGGAATGCTCCGAAGAATAGACGAACCCTTTCAAGAACAGAAACAAGGCTTTACACAGCAAATGGGAGGTATGTAAAATGAGCAAGATTTTTTCCGTGGTGGAGCTTGAAACCAACACGGGCATCAGTGACAGCGGACTGATGGGCGGCATTCCCGACAGTGAGGATGTGGAAAGCTCCGAACTTTATCAGGAACTTTTGGAGGACTGCGGCAGCTCAGACTATATCGACGTCAAAATAACTTCCTACAGTTACGGCGACGGCGAGAGTGAACCCGCCGGCGAAGAAGATCTGGAATGGATCAAATCACAGCCGGATTTCATCAACAGCGACGCGGTCACACCCCTGCAAGACTCCGGATTTACAATCCTGCATCCCGAGCAGGGACAGAAATTTATGTAGTGTCTTTTAGGTTTTGAACTTAAGAGGCGCTTTTTTTATGCAGTGAGAAAAGGAGTGATGATCTAAATTGAAGATATTGAAAAACCGAATATTTCTAAGTGCCGTGTGCATTGTCCTGGCGGCAGTGATTGCCTTTATCCTTCTGCCCAAATTTTATGCGGACAAAAGTGTAACAACAATGGTACTTCGGGCATCGGAAGATATTTCCACCGGCACAGAAATACAAGAGCGGAATTTGATTTCAGTAGAGATGGGCAGCTTCGGTCTGCCCGGTGACATCATCAGCGACAAGACGCTCGTCATTGGGAAGATAGCGCAGACCGACATTG